>CAZUAK010000030.1:0-18502 GCA_964618395.1 uncultured Sangeribacter sp. | reverse complement strand
TTTAAAAAATATGTATATCTACTCTTGGAATTAATACAAAAGTTCTTTTCTCATTATCATCTACCTAAGTCCCATAACTGGCTTCATTATTGCATAGTGATGACTAAATAAATGGTCCAACATTATACTCATGAATTTTTTGAGTTCAATCTATCATATAGTAAATGTTTTTATTACCTTTGCAACACTTTATGAAGGGTTGAGGAGGGAGTGATAGGTGGCGTAATCCTCTTATTCTCCATTGTGAATAAGAATTTCCTATCACCTACCCCCTAACCCCTAAAATAACTATAATAACATGTCAAAGAGCACAATGGGTACAAGATTGCCTCGAAAGCTGGAACAGAAGATGTCTATTATGGGAGAGCAGATAAGGCTTGCCAGGTTGCGACGCAATCTCTCAATCACTCAGGTTGCTGAACGAGCAACTTGCTCCCCTCTGACAATAAGCCGCATTGAAAAAGGGTCACCCACCGTTTCAATCGGTATCTATGCGCGTGTCCTCTATGTCCTGCAGCTTGATGACGATCTTCTGCTGATAGCCAAAGAGGATACTCTCGGACGCACCCTACAGGACTTAAGCCTAAAGCACAGACAGCGAGCAAGCCCGAAGTAATTATTTCACGTGGGATGTTTGGGGTACTCCTGCGCTACAATGCTTTATATGTAGGTGGGAGCGGTTATTGGAGGGGGAGGGTAAAGCGGGGGTAGGGGACGCCTCGGCCTCCGAGCTCGGTCTTCTGGAGGAGGAGGGTGGGGTTGAGGTGGCGGCCGTTGTCTTCGTTCGAGGTGCCGTAGTCAAACCATTTGGCTTCCCGATAACTGCTTATTAAGTGATTGAAGAGGTAGGCCAGTGAGCCGTTCTCCCGGCCCTCCGGTGAGGTCGCTATATATTGGGCGTGTGCTACCCTCCCCGTGTTGAAGATGCACACCCCGGCAAACCATCCCGTGTTGGGCTGAGATAGGTCTTCTGCGACCCAGAGGTCAATGTTGTTGGGGAAGGCTGTCATTAACGACGATAGCTCGGCGCCGGAGTGTACGGCTGTGGCATTGTGACGCTCGGTGAGGCAGGCGTTCACAAAGTCTATGAACCTTTCGGCATCGTGGGTCTTCCGGATAGTCAGTATCCCCGATTTCTCCGCTTTCTTCAGGTTGCGCTTCTGCCTTTTCTCGAAGGGGGGCCGGTCGGCGAGCTCGAAGGCCGAGGAGAGATTGACCGAGGTTAGTTGTGCGCCGTATCTCCACAGGGCATATTCGTCTTCTCCCGACGGCAGGTCACAGTAGATGTAGGGGACAGGTTTGTAGTCGAACGCCTTGAGACCCGTCTCACGTCCCCACTTTGTCCAGGCCTCGAAGAGGTCAAGCATGTCCGAGCCGTCGAAATGGCGGCGTGGCGTCAGCCAGCCGCCGTAAGTCAGACCGCTGTGGGAGTGGAGGACGCCATCATCGGTGAGGTTGGCCGGCAGAACGGCCACCGGCCTGCTGTCGCGCAGAGCGACGAGGCTGCAGTCCGCGAACCGGTCCGCGTGATAGTCCATAAAACGGCGGTCATGCAGGAATGTGCCGTTGCGCGACTCCGCGACCAACGCGTTCCACATCGCGGCCATCTCAGGCTCATACCGACGTATTTCCCAAATTCCCATAGCGGATACTTCTATTCGTTAAGCTATGTAAATCCCACTTTTAAGAGGGAAGTAGTAGCTCTATTAAGAGGGGGTGTGAGCTCAACGAGTGAAAGAAAAAATAAATCAGGGGTTATAGAGATCCTTGTTGTAGTAGTCGAGGATTTCGTTGGTAGCCTTGAGGGCCTGGACCGCACGCGACTCCGGATTGAGTTTGATGGCAGCGAGATAATCGTTGATGGCGTCCGCGCGTCGCGACATGCCCCAATACCGCATTCCGCGCATGGTCAGTGCCTCGTCGCTTTGCGGGTGTTCTTCTATATAGTTTGTCAGTGCCTTGATGGCCTCGTCGGCCGGCAGGCCTTTCGTGAGGTCACGCAGTATATCCTGTTCGTTATTCATCTTATAAAAGTATATTGGCTCGGATTATAAAATTATATTGGTTCGGACCGATGCGGTCAGACAGGGTCTGTAAAACCGACGTGTTCCGGACAGTTCAAAGTGTGATTTGGGTCGCAAGGACCGGATTGTTGAGGAAGAGGGATGCTATTTTGTCAAACTTGGCCGAAGCCTCGGTCGTCTGGTAGAGGGTCTTTCCCGAGCGCGTGAGCCGCCGTTCCATCTCAGGATGGCGCCACAGATAATCCTTCAGAGACTCCGCAACGAGATTTCCCTGCGGGACGACCTTTATGTGGGGCGGTACGACGGCCCGAATCTTGTCATAGAGCATCGGATAGTGGGTGCAACCCAAAATGAGTGTGTCGATAAGGGGGTCTTCCGCCAGGATTTCGTCGATATACTTCTTGACGAAATAGTCCGCGCCCGGAGACGACGCCTCACCGTTTTCGACCAGCGGCACCCACATGGGGCATGCCTTTTCGGTCACGGTCATGTGCGGAAACAGCTTCTCGGTCTCCAACGTGTACGAGCGGCTGTTGACGGTGCCCGGGGTTGCCAGCACGCCGATATGTCCGCTTTGGGTCAGCTCGGGCAGAAGCTCGATGGTCGGACGTATGACGCCTAAGACACGGCGGTCCGGATCCATCTCGGGCAAATCAAGGGTCTGGATGGAACGCAGTGCCTTCGCCGAGGCCGTGTTGCAGGCAAGGATTACCAGCGGACAACCCTCCTCGAAGAGGTGGCGCACCGCCTGACGGGTAAACTCATATACGAGCTCGAACGAGCGCACGCCGTAAGGGGCCCGCGCATTGTCACCGAGGTATATGTAATCGTACTGAGGGAGAACCCGCTGGAAGTCCCGCAGGACCGTCAGACCGCCATATCCGGAGTCGAACACCCCGATGGGCCCACATTCGGAAAACTTCATGACCAGAAAAAACAGATTGACAAAAAAATGAACGGAGACCTCCGGTAAACGGAAAATTGACAGTCTCCGCGGTTGGGAGAGCCGTGCGACTGCCATTTTTTTGAAACGGGGTCTAAAAGTCAGCGCGATGTCGGCGGTCCTACTGAACCGCCGCATCGCGCAGTGTACCGAAACGGTTTATCAGAGACCGAGTTTGGCCTTGACACCGTTGGTGATATCTACAACGGGGTCAGCGAAATAGAGGACGAGCTGGTCCTCTTTCACCTGGACGAAGTTGAAGCCGTTCTCCTGAGAGTAGGCCGACACAGCCTGCTGAATCTTCTGATAGATGGGGAGCATCAGCTGCTGCTGCTGCTGGGCGAGATCCTGCTGGGCGGTCTGCTCGAACTGCTGAACCTTGGCCTGGAAAGCCTGAAGGTCGTTGAGCTTGCGTTCGCGGATAGCGGGGAGCTCGTTCTCACCACCCTTCTGGACATCCTCATAGAGGCGTTTCATCTCCTCGCCGAGTTTCGCATACTCGTCTTCATAACGCTTTGAAACCTCTGCGAGCTTGTTCTGTGCCTCCTGGGTGTCAGGAAGCTGAGAAACGATGGCGTTGATGTCGACGAGACCGACCTTGAGGGTCTGGGCCGAAGCGAGCATGGGGACGATAAGCGCTACGGCCAAAAGAATTTTCTTGAGCATATTATTTTGGAATTTTTAGTTTTCTGAGAGAATCCCACCATGACCTCCGGTGTGTGAGCCAGCGCCTTAGTGAAAGTCATTTGTCTCTTTGGCAAAGGCTGTTACTTGGAATATCCGAGTTTGGCGAGGACCTCGTTCGAGACATCGATACGCGGCGAGGCGAAGACGATGCTCTGAGACGACGCGCGGTCAAAAATGACCTGATATCCCTTTTCCTCGGCCACGGCCTTCACGGCGTTGTAGACATCCTCCTGGATGGGCTTCATCAGAGACTGACGCTTCTTATAGAGCTCGCCCTCCGGGCCGAAGTACTTGTATCGCAGATCTGTCACCTCCTTGTCCTTGGCCACGATTTCCTCCTCGGCCTTCTTCTTCTGGTCGTCGGTGAGGAAGACCTGCTCGGCCTGGTACTTCTTATACATCTCCTCGGCCTCCTTGGCCTTGGTGTTCACTTCCTTCTCCCAGCGCTGGGAGACCTGGTTGAGCTGTTCGTTGGCCATCTCGTAAGAGGGGACATTGCGCAAGACGTAGTCCATATCGACGAGGGCGAACTTCTGAGCCGACGCACCGAAGACGGCGGCGAGCGTCACGACGAGAGTGAGAATTATCTTTTTCATCTTGTATATGCTGATATATTGAAAAAACGTTCCGTGAGCGGTTTAATTGTACTGACTGCACCACATCAGAACTCCTGACCGAGGACAAAGTGAATCTGCGAGCCGCCGCGGCGTCCCCAGACCTTGTCGAAACCGTAACCCCAGTCGATACCGAGGAAACCGAGCATCGACAGGTAAACGCGGGCGCCGACACCGGCGGAGCGTTTGAGATTGAACGGCGCGAAGTCCTTCACAGACGTCCAGCAGTTGCCCGCCTCGGCGAAGGCCAGGGCGTAGATGGTCGTCGAGGGCTGGAGCAGGAAGGGGAAGTGAAGCTCGAAGGTGAACTTGCCGTAGGCATAACCTTCATATCCCCAGGGAGTGAACTGACCGTTCTCATAACCTCTCATGGAGATGGTCTCGGTCGCGTAGGTATAGCTTCCGCTCATGCCGTCGCCACCGAAGTAGAAGGTCTCGAACGGGGTCTTGTAGTACTTGTTATAAGAACCTAAGAGACCGAAGTCGGCGCGGGTCATCAGCACGAGGGTCCACTGACCGTCAGCGTCTGTGAGCGGCGTGAAAGTCTTTGACTTGAAGCGGACCTTCCAGTACTCAATCCATTTGTAGAGCTCCGTCTCAGCCTTCTGGAGGTGGAGCTGCGTGGCCTCGTAAGAGAGTTTCTTGTAGTCCTTCTTCTGCCACTTCGACCACGGGGGGGTCAGCGACACGTCGATGGAGAACTGTGAGCCGCGGCGTGTGTAGATGGGATTGTCTATGGACGTGCGGCTCAGCGTCAGGCCCAGCGTCGCGGCGTTGGCCGTACCGTTGTGCATGAAGTAGAGGTAGTCCCAGTTCTTCAGATAATACCAGCGGTAGCCCAGTGTGGCCTGGAACTGGAAGTAGTCGTCGGGCCATGTCAGGCGTGTGCCGAAACCTACCTGCACGCCCGCCATCTGGAGGACCTTGTTCGGGTCGTAGGCGTTCTGATAGGAATATGCGCTGTAGTTGTTGCCATACGAGCCCGAGTAGTACATCGAGTTCATATACGCGTTATACCAGTTGTCGTTATAGTATGACGAGTTGATGCCGGTAGAGCGGCTGTAGTCCACAGAGACCGACAGCGAGTTGGGGCGTTTGCCCCCCACCCACGGGTCGAGGAACGAAATGTTGTAGCTCTGATAGTACTTCGCGTTGGTCTGGGCCGAGATGGAGAGTGTCTGGCCGTCGCCGCGCGGTATGATGCCCTTGTAAGACTTCGGGTTGAAGAGGTTCTTCATCGAGAAGTTCGTGAACGAGAGGGCAACCTGGCCCGTGATGCCTGTCTGACCCCAGCCGAAAGAGAGCTGCACCTTGTCGTTGGCCTTTGACTCGAGGTTGAAGATGATGTCGACGGTGCCGTCGTTCTCGTTCGGCTCGGGGCGGATGTCGAGGTTCTCCGGGTTGAAGTGGCCCGTGGCGGCTATCTCACGCGCCGAGCGCATCAGGTCACTCTTTGAGAACAGCTCGCCCGGACGCACGCGGAGCTCACGGCGGATGACCTTCTCATAGAGCTGGTCGTTGCCGTTGATGACGACGCGGTTGATTTTTGCCTGCGGACCCTCATAGACCCTCATCTGGAGCGCCACGCTGTCGCCGACGACATTCTCCTCGATGGGGACGAGCTGGAAGAAGAGGTAACCGTTGTCAAGGTAGAGGCTCGAGACGGCATCCTCGTCTTCGGTCGTGCGTTTGTTCAGTTTCTTCTGGTTGTAGACCGCGCCGGGATATATGCCGAGCACGTTGTTCAGAACGTCAGTGGGATAGACAGTGTTCCCGACCCACGATATGTCAGAGATATAGTACTTCTTGCCCTCGTCTATGTTGAGGTGGACGTCGACATGCTTGTCGTCATACTTGACCACGGAGTCGGACAGTATCTGTGCGTCGCGATAACCTAACTCGTTATACTTGTCGATGATGCGGATTTTGTCGTCGGCATAGTCCTGGTCTACAAACTTCTTCTGCTTGAAGAGGTTGAGGAGGTTTCCGGATTCGTTGGTCTTCTTCATCGCCCCCTTGACCTTGTTATCAGAGAGGACTTCGTTGCCGTTGACATATATCTTGTGGACCTTCACCTTGTTGTGACGGTCAACAAGGATGTTGAGGATAGTCTGGTTCTCCTTGGAGAGGTCCGGTTCCTGTCGGATGATGACCGATGCGTTCTTGAATCCCTTGTCGGCATAGAACTTCTGAACCACCTGTTTGGTGCGGTCTATGATGTTCGGAGTCAGCTGCTGGCCCGAGACCATTCCGAGCTTTTCGTTGAGGTCCTTCTTTTCGCCCCCCTTTACACCTTCGAATCGGATTTCCGAGAGACGCGGCTGCTGTTGGAGGACGATGTCGAGCCATACCTTGTCTCCCACCATCTTCTCCACGTTTATCTCCACTTTGGAGTACAGGCCCTGTTTCCAGAAACGCTTCACTGCCTGAGTGATGGCGTCGCCCGGAATCTGAATCTTCTCGCCCACTGAGAGGCCTGAATATCCGATGATGACATAGTCGTCAATCCCCTTGACGCCGGAGACCTTGATGCCGGCTATTTCGTAAGAGTCGGGCATCGGCGAGTAGATGATGGTCGGAGAGTAGATGGTGTCGGCCTTTGTGGCGGCGAGGCCTCCCGTTGCTGAAGTCGCTTCGGGAGTCTGGGCGCAGACTCCGGCGGCAGCACACAGGGCCAGGACCGAGAAGGTCAACCGACTGAAAATACGTCGTGATATTTTGGAAAGCATCGAAGTCATTTTACGGCTTGTGGGTTCGGAGAGACCTGTTCGGAAGTTTTTCCGAACCGGCGTTCGCGGTTCTGATAGTCTATGATGGCTTTGGCATACTCGGCCTTATCGAAGTCGGGCCACAGCGTCGGGGTGAAATAGAGTTCCGAATATGCGTTTTGCCAAAGGAGGTAGTTGCTTATTCTCTGCTCGCCGCCGGTGCGGATGAGCAGGTCCGGGTCCGGAATTCCCCCCGTGGTCAGACACCGGGAGATCATCTCCTCGGTGATATCTTCGGGCCTGAGTTTACCCTCGGCGACCTTGGCGGCCAGCAAGCGCGTGGCCTCGGTCAGCTCCCACCGGCCTGAATAGCTCAGACACATGTTGAGCTGCAGGCCGGTGCAGTGGGCCGTCGCGTCGCGTGCGGCGGTCAGCCGGGCGCGCGGCTCCTCGGGGATACGGTCGATGTCACCCAGCAGCTTGATGCACACGTTGTTGCGCAACAGGTCGGGCAGTTCCCGTTCTATGGCCCAGCCGATGAGGTGCATGAGCAGGTCGACCTCCTCCTGGGGGCGGTTCCAGTTCTCGGTCGAGAAGGCATACAGCGTGAGGTACTTGATGCCGAGGTCCGAGGAGAGTTCGGTCACGCGCCGGACAGAGCCGACACCCTCCGTATGGCCGTCACTGCGTTTGCGCCCGCGGCTCTTGGCCCAGCGTCCGTTGCCATCCATAATCATGGCCACGTGTTGCGGAAGCCGCGTCATATCTATCTGTTGGAGAAGAGTTTCCAGTTGCTCCATAGGCCTTAATCCTTATAGTTGCAGACCGCACACCGTTTGCTGAACTCGTAGGTCAGGGTGAGTGTGAAAGTAGAATACCAGTCTGTGTTTTTTAGAAAAGAACTCTTTATGGCATGCGGGTCCGAGAGTGAGGGAGAGTCGAGCTTGTCGGTGAATGTCTTCTTCATCAGACATTCCAGACCCAGGTTGAGCCGACGGTTTATCTTGAACTTGATTCCGGCCCCGAAAGGAATGGTGAAGGCGACGCCGGTATAACCCTCGGTTGTCCACAGCGTGGCGCCGACGCCAGCGGTGATGTAGGGTGACCAGCGTTTGAGGTTGCGGTAGGATTCACCGATTCCGTAATTGAAGAAGTTGAACTCGAAGAGCTCGGAAAGTTCGAAGAAAGTCGTCGAGAACTTATAGTTTGCGTTGCCCGGGAAGACATCCAGCATGTCAGACGAGTCTCCGCTCAGGGAGCCGGCATATAAACCGCTTTTCAGCCCCATACGGGGGTTGATGACATATCTGAAGACGAGCTGTGCGTCCCATCCGGGATGTGCGAGGAGGTTGGCGGTGTTTGCATCGCCGAGATAACCGGTCATTCCGATACCTCCACCCATATCAAAGCGGTAGTCCTCCTGGGCCGACGCGTTGAGGGCCGTCCCGAAGAAGGCTGCCAGCAGGATGCAGACCTGTATAAGATATCTGTTCATGACAGGTTAGTGTTGAAAGTTGGTGTTTATGAGAACAGAGAGTTCTGGGAGAACTGAGAGTTCTGGGAGTTCTGGGAGAACTCAGAAAACTGAGGGAACTGAGAGTTCTGTGGGATCAGAAGATGGGGGCGAAAGTGAGGCGGGTGAGGACTCCGCGCCTTACCTGGGGATAGAAGACGCCCCCCTCCGTATAGCCTCCGAAGGTGTAGATATACGGGCAGTCCCAGCGGACTGTATTGCCCTCAACCTCGTGGGGAACACGGGTGTAAATCCCTGAGGGACGCGAGGCGACCCTTGTCCAGGCGTCAGACAGCGAGGCCGACATCGGAACAGAGATTATCACGCGGTCAGCGTCATAGAGCGGCTTGAGGTTCTCCGGAAGCTCGAGGGTCGTGTCTCCCACGTTCCAGTTCACGCCATAGTCATAAGAGAGATAGGTCTTCGGGTTGACCTTGCCCGTGGCGTCCACGCCGCCGATAAGCAGCCAGGTTGTGTATTCGGTCTGTATCCACAGCGAGGAGGTCTTTAGGAAGCTGAAATAGGGGATAAGCACCGCACCCTTAAGCGCCGGCAGTTTTCCTTCGGAAAGGATGGTCCAGTTCGTGCCGTCAAAGGCCCATGTTGCGTCAGAGAGCTCACCTGAAAGAGTCTCGCCGCCAAACAGGGTTCCGATGGGGTGGGGGGCCCACTTGTTGAAGAAGAGGGTGAAATTGGAGCTGTCGCGCACCGGAAACGCCGGGTCGGCCTCTGTCTCGCTGAACTCGCCCTCAGGCCATGAAGTGTGAAGCACCTTGGCCGTGGCGTTGTCAGAGCGCAGCCCTAAAATCCAGTCGCCATAACCGCCGATGATGGACAGCCACCTGCGGCCCGTAGCCGTCCAGGTGACGGCGTCGCGCGACTCATAGAGCTCACCCGAGGTCGAGAGGGCGTAAAAGCCCTTGTCTGAGGCGGTGAAAGAGCGCAGGTCGATGTCGAACCCGGGATTGAACTCAGACTTCTGCCATCTGTCGGCCAGAAAGTCGTCAGAGACCGCCATGCTCAGTTTGCCGTCGCCCTCGCGTATGAGGGAGTATATCTTCTTGTCCTTTTCGACGGTGCGCTGACCCTTCGGCGAGCCGCTCTGCGAGGGGAGGTTGCGGATAGCCAGCTGGTCCCACATCATGCGGTCCGGCTCCGTCTTGTGCACGTTCACCTTCAGGTTGTATGTCGCGCTTGTCTTTCCGTCCTCGGCGACCAGCGTGAGGTAGACATCGCCCGAAAAGTCTATCGAGTCAGTCGGATTCTTCTTATAATCGACGGTCTGTTCCTTCTCGCCGCCAACGGTGCGGATAGAGGCGCTCGAAACGTTCGAGGGGAAGACGATGACCGGCACGAGGCGCGTGACCTTGGTCCCCACCGGCAGCGAGTCGGCATTGAAAATCACACCGTGTTCCAGGTCGATGGAGAAGAAGACGGAGTCGAGACGTGACATCACCTTCGTGTCTGCGCGGAGCCTGAACGAGGTGACCGCCACCGACGAGGAAGGTTGGTAACTCGTCGTTGAGTCCGATTTTTCGTTACATGCCCCCATGCTCATCAACAGAGCCGCCAGGACAGGTATCAGAAACAGCCTCGAGAGTATATGGTTTACTTTCATGTGTCTTAGTCTGAAATTAACGTGCCGTCACGGTCTGCTGAGGTCGCCTTGGGGATGAACTCAACCTACTGATACAGTACGTTTTGATGGTCTGTAAACGCACATCGTGCACACCCGGAGAGGGCCTTTTGGGGCTCAGCGGGCGTTCATGCGGATATTACAATCTGCAAAATTAACATTTATCCTTATAATTTATGCAATTTGGAGCGCGCAAAATACGGAATAAACGAAAATTAGTCGTTTTTAGAGTTCTTTAACCATCTGAGGAGCGTGACCTCTTCGGGAAAGTCCCTGTCTGCCAAGCCCCCTGAGAAGCGGGGCGCCTTCAGTCCGCCCGAGAGCCTCACCGGAGCTATCTCCACGCGCGTCTCGTCGACGAGGCCGGCGTCTATAAACAGATTGAGGGTGGTCGGTCCCCCCTCGACCATCAGTGAGGTGACCTTGTGCTCGCTATAGAGTGTCTCCATATTCTCTTTCAGCGCAACCGAAGGGTCCAGGATGATGTCTGAATGAGGGTCGAACCCCTTTGGAACGCTCCCGTCGCGGTGGGCGAAGGTCACGCGCAGCGGAGACTTGCGCGCAGGCCACAGACGGGTGTCGAGTCGCGGCGAGTCGATGTCGGCCGTCGCGGGGCCCACCAGAATGGCATCCACGCCGGCACGTTCGCGGTGCATCAGCGTCTCGGTCAGCGACGTCGACAGTCTTACCGGCTTCGGTTCGCCCTGTTCGGAGAGCATGGCCATGAAGCCGTCCGCACTCTGTGCCCATTTCAGCAGGATGTAGGGGCGTCCTGAAGTGTGGGCTGTCATGAAACGGCGGTTCAGGTCGTGACACTCCCTCTCCAGCACTCCGGTGACAACGTCTATTCCCGCTTCGCGCAGCATGCGCACACCGCGCCCGGCCACCTCCGGGAACGGATCGAGACAGCCGATGACCACACGTTTGAAACCGCACTCTATCAGAAGTTTCGCACACGGCGGAGTCTTCCCGTAGTGGGAGCAGGGCTCCAGTGTCACATAGATGGTTGCCTCCCTTAGAGACTCACGGTCGCTGACCGAGGCGACGGCGTTCACCTCGGCGTGGCCCTCGCCGAAACGGCGGTGCCATCCTTCGCCGATAATGGTCCCCGAGGCGTCAGTGATGACAGCCCCCACCATCGGGTTCGGTGACACGAACCCATAACCGAGTTTCGCGAGCTGCAAGGCCCTGCGCATATATATTTCGTCCGGATGTCTGTTGCTCATAATAACGCAAAGCTACTAAATTTTGCCGAATTGACAAAGAATCGATTTAAGCACCCTCAAGGAAACCAGTTAATCATCAGAGTCGCAACGTGACTCAGGGACGGCAAAACAAAGGCGTCCCGCCGGAGACGGGACGCCGATATCATTGAATCATTAAGAACGGTTTACTTCTTGCTCTTGCCGGATTTCGCACCCTTGGCAGGCTCGAAACCGCGGAGACGGAGAAGTGCGTGTGAGTCGGGTTCGTGGCCGCGGAAACGCTTGAAGAGCACCATGGCGTCCTCAGTGTCGCCGGACTCGAGGATGTTCTTCTTGAACGAAGCTGCGGTCTTCGGGTCGAAGATGCCTTTCTCCTCGAAGAGCTCCCAGCCGTCGGCCTCGAGAACCTGTGCCCAGAGATAGGTGTAGTAGCCCGAAGCATAGCCGTCGTCACCGAAGATGTGCTTGAAGTAAGGCGAGCGGTAGCGGAAGGTGATTTCCTCGGGCATGCCGATTCTTTCTGCCACCTGGGCCTCGAACTCGGGGATGTTCACGTTCTCACCGTCGGTCTCGCCCCAATAGAGGTCGAGCAGCGCGGCGCCGGCCAGCTCGGTCACGGTGAAGCCCTGGTTGAAGGTAGAGGCGTTCTGAAGCTTCTGGATCAGTTCGTCGCTGATGGGTTCGCCGGTCTGATAATGCTTGGCATAATATTTCAGAAGCTCGGGAGAGGTTGCCCAATGTTCGTTTATCTGAGAGCAAAGCTCAACATAGTCGCGGTCAACGTTTGTGCCGGCCAGAGACTTGTAGTCGGCGCGGGTGAGCATGCCCTGGAGGGCGTGGCCGAACTCGTGGAAGGTGGTCTCGACCTCGTCGAGGGTCAGCAGCGCGGGAGCGTCACCGGCGGGACGGCTGAAGTTGCCGACGTTGTAGACGATGGGACGCTTCATCTCGCCGTTCTCATAGAGGCCTGCGCTCTGCATCTGTTCCATCCATGCGCCCTGGCGCTTCGATGCGCGGGGGAAGTAGTCGGTCATGAAGACGGCGATGTGCTCGCCGGTCTTGGCGTCCTGAACGTCATAGACGGTCACCTCGTCCATATATTTCGGCGCGTCGGGCATCTCCACCATCTTGATGCCGTAGAGCTTCTCGGCGGCGTGGAAGAGGCCGTCGATTACATTCGGCAGTGCGAAGTAGGGGCGGATTTCGTTCTCGTCGAGGTCATACTTGGCCTTCTTGACCTTTTCGGCATAATAGTAGTAGTCCCACGGAGCAATCTTGAAGCCGCCGTTTTCGGCGTCTACGATAGCCTGCATGTCCTTTACCTCTTCGGCCGAACGCTTCACGGCAGGCTCGAACACCTGGAGAAGGAGGTTCTCGGCAGCCTCGGGAGTCTTAGCCATAACGCGCGAGGTCATCATCTGGGCGAAGTTGTCGAAGCCCATCAGTTTGGCTTTCTCCTTGCGCAGCTTGACGATTTTCTCGATTACGGGATAGTTGTTGAAGTCACCGTATGAGGCGAGGTTCGTATAACCCTTGTAGATGGCTTCGCGCAGGTTGCGGTTGTCGGCGAACTGGAGCACCGGCAGGCGGCTCGGAGCGTGGAGGGTGAAGACCCACATGCCGTCGAGCTTGCGCGCCTCGGCCTCTTTGGCGGCCTGGGCCACAACAGGCTCGGGGATGCCGGCCAGGTCGGCCTCGTCATACACGGTCACGAAGAAGGAGTTCGTGGCCTGCAGAAGGTTGCGGTTATACTGGATAAAGAGCTTGGAGAGCTCGTCGTTGATGCGGATGAGCTCCTTCTTCTTGTCTTCGGGCAGAGCCGCACCCTGCTCTTCGAACTGGCGGTAGTATTTCTCGACGAGACGCTTCTGGACGGGAGTCAGGCCCATCTTGTTGCGGTTGTCATAGACCTGTTTGATGCGGGCGAAGAGCTGGTCGTTGAGGTTGACCATGTTCGAGGCCTCGTTGAGCATGGGGATTGCCTCTTCGGCTATGGCGGCCAGTTCGTCGCTTGACATGGCGTTGTCATAGTGGAAGAAGAGGGCGGCCGTCCTCTCGAGGATGGGCGAGAGGTTCTCCAGCGGGAGGATAGTGTTGTCGAAGTCGGGGACAGCGCGGTTCGCGGTGATAGCGAAGAGGTTCTGCTTCTGCTCCTCGAGACCGGCCTTGAGGGCCGGGATGAAATGCTCGAGCTTTATCTGCTCAAAGGGAGGGATCTCATACTTCGTTTCGTAAGGCGAAAGAAGCGGGTTCTTGTCTTCTGCCATGGCGGTGAAGGAGGCGGTGCCGACAACTGCGGCGGCCGCGAGGGTTAACAATGTCTTTTTAATCATTAGGTTATGATATATTATGGGTTTTCATGGTGGTGGCTCCTGAAACTCAAGATTTTCTTCCTACGCGTCAGTCACAGTGACGGACCGCTGAATTTCACTGAAGCCGTTTTTAAGGTTCATTTGGACCCCGAGTTGGTTCCTGCGCGTGGAAGCTCGAACTCGGCGATGAGTGGATAATGGTCCGAGGCATCCATGTCGGAGCGTTTCACGCTCAGCGGCTTGATGTCCCCGCGATAGAATATCTGGTCTATGTGGAAATAGAAGAGGTGCTGGTTATATGTGTGTATGGGCCCGAAATGGGTTTTTGTGAACGCGTCCTGGAATCCTGACTTGAGGAAGCGGCGGTAGCACCACGACGCCGGGACATCGTTGAAGTCGCCACACACGATTATCGGCAGGTGAACCAGCTGCAGGGCGTTCATCAGGCTGTCGACAGACTCCGCCCTGTTGCGGAAGGCCGACTTGAGCTTGCCGACGATACCGTTCTTCATCTCGCCGGCACTCTTCCGGGCCGAGCGGAATCCACGTATCTCGGTGACGACATTGCGCTCCTCCTCAGAGAGATGGTATGACTGAAGGTGCACGTTGGCTATCATGATGACGGTCCCGTTGACGTTCACGCGATAGAACCGGTATGGAGCGGGCCAGTAGGGATTGTTCTTCGGGTTGAGGGTCGGCTCGGTGTGGGCCTGGTATTTCGACAGCAGCTTGAGGTCAGACTCTCCCATCGAGGGCTGATAGGGATATTTCTTGTTGAGCGAGTCGACAAGGGCCCGGTCGATGTGGGGAGTCTCGTTCTTGTCGAAAGAGAGGAGCATCTCCTGGAGGCAGATGATGTCGGCGTCAGACTCTAAAAGAAACTTCAGCGAGCGGTTGAGAGCCGGGTCTTCACGCACGTCGCCGAGGTGCAGGCAGTTAAACGTCACGAGTTTCAGTGTCTGTGCATCCTTGTCCGCAGTCTTCTTGAACGAGAAAGGAATGACCATGGATATGGCCGACCATCCGATGATGAGCGTCGCCACACCTAAAACCCCGGGGAGAATCTTTCCGAAGCTGAACCATGCGATGGTGACCAGCCCCGTGGCTATGGCCAGATAGGGGAGCGCCAGCACCAGCAGTGATGGGAGCGGAAAGTATTCGGGGTTGATTGTGCCGCCGAAAGCTGAGAGCAACGTCACCAGATAAAGAATGTATGACAGTATCTTCAGGACGGTGCGTATTATGGGCGATATGATTATCACGGTGAAAGGATTTATATATTGGTCAGTCGCGTGAGTTCAGACGGTTGGAGAGGGCGTTGAGTTCCGCGCGTTCGGCGCGCGAAAGCGAGTTGTATCCCGAGAGGCGAATCTTGTCGAGGAGCTCGTCGAGGCGTTCGCGGTCGGCCAGCCGTCCGCGTATGCCCGAGAGGAGTTCGTCGTTTGCATGGCGGCGTCGGTCTGCCTTGGCCGCCTTGCGGACGGCAAGCCTGTCGAGCACCCTCCCGCCGAGAGGGGAGAGACGGGTGAAGTCTTTTCCTTGTCGGAGCATCCATCCGGCCCACAGGCCGAAGAGCAACCCTCCGATATGGGCAGCCTGTCCGCCGCCGTTGCCGCCTCCGGCTCCGAAGAACGTCAGCGCCACGGAAATGACGGCGAGCAGCGAGAGGTTCACCGGGCCGAATAACATCAGGTTGACCCTGAACTTGGGCTGGTAGACTCCCGTGCAGACTATGAGGGCCATGACCGAGGCCGAGGCACCTAAAAGCGGCATGAAGGAAGGCTCTACAAGGCTCCAGAGGAGGAAAACGACCCCTCCCGCAAGACCGCCCCCCACATAGAGGAAAAGTAGCGACCTCTCGCGGATTATCATCAGCGCTATGCGCCCGAAGAAGTAGAGCCACAGGACATTGAACAGGAGATGAAGAAGCCCGGTCTGTGTGACCATGTAGGTCAGCAGGCCCCAGGGCTGACGGCAGAATTCCGTCCAGCTTCCGGGCAGCGCAAGCCACGAGCCGAGGTCGAAACCGCCCAGGCCCACAAGCCATATCAGCACGCTGACGGCGACATTGACGATAATCAACGCCGCCAGTACACGCGAACCGACACGCCTCTCGAAAGCTGAATATTTGCTGTTGGTGAAATCCTGTGACATTGTTCTTTAGTAACTTACTCACCCCCGTGAGCCCTGAGACTCAAACCCCGTGTTTCCTCGCGGAGTCTAATCCGCACTGCCCCGTCAGTAAAACCTCCCTCCGTTCAGAGTCCCTTTCTTCTTCCAGTACAGCAGCAGGATGAGGGCGAACAGCAATCCGCCGAGGTGGGCGAAGTGCGCGATCGTGCCCTGGCCGGCCACACCGAGGAAGAACTCGATGACACCATAGCCCAACACCATCCATTTGGCCTTTATCGGCACCGGGATGAAGAAGAGGTAGAGGGGCATGTCGGGGAACATGAAGGCAAACCCCATCAGCAGGCCGAAGACCGCACCAGAGGCGCCGATGGTCACAAACTGAGACTTGAACAGGGTGATGGCGTTCAGCAGGTCAGCGTCACCCGAGAGGAGGCCCTGCTCGAAATAGCCCTCCATCGAGGAGTATGTCAGGCCGTTCAACCCGGCGAAGACCGAGATGAACTCGTGACGCCACGTCAGGGCCCAGACTGCCTCCTGGACGAGGCCCGCCCCTATGCCGCAGACGAAATAGAAAACAAAAAACCGGCGCGAGCCCCACACCTGCTCCATCAGACGGCCGAACATCCACAGCGAGAACATGTTGAAGAAAACATGCATCGGTGTCTTCTGGTCGTGGATAAAGAGATAGGTGATGAGCTGGACCGGGTTGAAATGTTCGCCTCCGATATAGTGCAGTCCGAGACGGCCGATAAGGCTTTGGCCGAATCCCGGTAGACAGAATTCGACCAGCCAAATCAGTATGTTTATCAGTATGAGGTTCTTGGTCACCGGCGGCATGGAGCGCCACCAGACGGGACCTGAATCATTGAATCCCATCAGTCACGGCTACCTCCGAAGATACGGAGAAGGAAAAGGAAGAGGTTGATGAAATCGAGATAGAGATTCATCGCGCCCATCGTGGCCAGCTTGTCGGCCAGCGAGGGGTCCAGGTTTGCGGCGGCGAGCTGCTTCACCTGCTGGGTGTCATAGGCTGTCAGTCCGACAAAGAGAAGCACGCCCACGATGGAGACAATCCATCCCAAAGTGCTTGAGTGCAGGAAGATATTGACCACCATGGCGATGAACAGACCGATGAGGGCCATGATCAGGTATGTGCCCATCTTCGAGAGGTCAGACTTCGTGCAGTAGCCGTAGACCGACATCGCGCCGAAGGTGCCGGCGGTGATGAAGAATGTCGAGACAATGGAGCTGATGCGGTAGGCGATGAAGATAGACGACAGCCACGCCCCCATCAGGGCCGAGAAGAGGATGAAGAGGCCGAGCACCGTTCCGCTCGACATCTTGTTCAGACGCGCGGGGATGATCCATGCCATGGCGAGCATGCCGATGAACATCACCCAGAAGACAACCTGGTTGCCCCAGAAGAAGCTCAGCAGGGCCGGGCTCGACGCTACGCCGAGGGCCACGAAGGCCGATACGAGCAGACCGATGGTCATGCGCAGATATACGCGCTTCATCACCGACCGGGTCTGGTCGACGAGCGCTGTCTGTCCCCACTCCCTCGAGTAGGGAGGAGGTGTCATGTTGTTCTTGTTATAGTCCATATATGTTTTGGTTTTTGTTTTTTATCGTGTTTTGACTGTTTTGCGAATCAGTGGAGTCCGGCTTCCGAGAGGCCCGCAGCCCTGTCGCCACCGAATGGGAGGCGGTTACATACGCTCCGGCATCTCCATGCCGAGCAGCGAGACGCCGGCCTTCAGCGTGCGCGCCACAAGCGCCGAGAGACGCAGACGCATCTCGCGCACTTCGCGGTCTTCCTCTTTGAGGATGGGATAATCGTGATAGAACTGGTTATACTCTTTTGCAAGATCGTAGCAGTAATTGGCTATCAGCGACGGGCTGTAGGTACGCCCCGCCTCGGCGACAACCGAAGGGAAGTCGGCTATCTTCTGAACAAGCGAAGCCTCTTTTTCGTTCGGTATGGCGGTCGATTCGCCCTCCGGGTCGAACTCCCCGCCGGCGCGGCGGAGCACCGAACGGATACGCGCGTAGGTATACTGGAGGAAGGGGCCCGTGTTGCCGTTGAAGTCGATAGACTCCGCCGGATTGAAGAGCATGTTCTTTTTCGGGTCCACCTTCAGCAGGAAGTACTTCAGCGCGCCGAGTCCGACCATCCTCGAAATCTCGGCTGCCTCCTCAGGCGCCATGTCGGCGAAACGGTCGGCCGAGGTCGCGGCCGCGTCGGCTATCATCTTCTCCATCAGGTCGTCGGCGTCGACAACAGTGCCCTCGCGAGATTTCATCTTGCCCTCGGGCAGCTCCACCATGCCGTATGAGAAATGGGTCAGGTCCTTGCCCCACTTGAAACCGAGCTTGTCGAGCAGCAGCGACAATACCTGGAAGTGGTAGTTCTGCTCGTTGCCCACGACATAAATCATCTTGTCGATGGGGTAGTCCTGATAGCGCAGCTTGGCGGTGCCTATGTCCTGTGTCATGTAGACCGAGGTTCCGTCGGCGCGCAGGAGCAGCTTGTGGTCAAGTCCGTCCGCGGTGAGGTCCGCCCAGACGGAGCCATCCTCCTTGCGGTACATGATGCCCTTCTCGATGCCCCCTAAGACGAGGTCCTTACCTTCGAGGTATGTGTCCGACTCATAATAGATCTTGTCGAAGTCGACACCGAGCTGGCGGTATGTCTCGTCAAAGCCGGCGTATACCCAGGAGTTCATC
>CAZUAK010000029.1:0-18860 GCA_964618395.1 uncultured Sangeribacter sp. | reverse complement strand
CCCTCGACACGACCGTGCGCAAGGTCATCATCGACAACCTCCCCTTCCTGCTGACCGACACCGTCGGCTTTATCCGCAAGTTGCCGACACACCTTGTCGACTCGTTCAAGTCGACCCTTGACGAGGTGCGCGACGCCGACCTGCTCGTCCATGTCGTCGACATCTCCCACCCCAACTTCGAGGAACAGATAGAAGTGGTCAACAAGACCCTGTCCGAAGTCTGCGGAGCCGCCTCAAAACCGGTCATCATGGTCTTCAACAAGATAGACGCCTTCTCTTACACACCGAAAGACCCCGACGACCTCACCCCGAGGTCGCGCGAGAACATCTCGCTCGAGGAGTTCAAGGACACGTGGATGGCCCGTCTGGGCGAGAACTGCGTCTTCATCTCGGCCAAGGACAAGACCAACATAGACGCCCTCAAGGACATACTCTACAAGAAGGCCCGCGAGATACACTCCGAGCGCTTCCCCTATAACGATTTTCTCTTTCAGAAATATGACGATCTCTCCGATGAAGACTGAAACCGACAATGAAAGGCACTCCCCCGAGTGGTGGGAGATTCAGCAGCTCGAGGCCCAGGGCTGTACCGCCGACGACTGGAGCCAGGTGACCTTTGCGCGCGGCTGTGACCTGGGCCGTATCCGCAACGTGGATTTCGAGGGCAGCGTCTCGGTCGGCGAACTCAACGCCACCCGTGGCGGGAGACTCGTCCGCGCCACAATCCGCAACTCCACAATCGGAGACGGGGTCAAGGTCCGCAATGTCCCGGGTGGACTGATAAACGTCACCGTCGGTAACGACGCACTGATATCGAACGTTCACCGGATAGAGTTCCAGCCCGAGGCCTCGTGCGGTGTCGGCACCGAAGTGGCCGTGCTCGACGAGTCCGGCTCGCGCCGTGTACTGATATGGCCGGGCATCTCGGCTCAGATGGCCGCCCTCATAGCCCGCACATCCCAGGGGGCCGACTCGCCTATCTGGGAGAACTTCGTGGGCGACTATCTCGAAAAGGTGAGCGTGCCGGCCGAAATCGGAGAACGCGCCGTCATCCGCGACACGGGCCTGCTGCTCAACGTCAGCGTGGCTCCGGACTGCACCATCGAGGGGGCGTCGCGCCTTGAAAACGGCTGTCTGATAAACAATGCCCCCTCCGGACGCGCAATGGCCTATGTCGGACACGGTGTCGACGCCGTCAACTTCATCATCGAAGACGGACGCGTAGACTCCAACGCCATCATCCGCAACTGCTATGTCGGCCAGGGCGTGGAGATAGAAAAGGGTTTCACGGCCCACGACTCTCTCTTCTTCGCCAACTCCTCGCTCGAGAACGGGGAGGCGTGTGCGGTCTTCGCCGGGCCCTACACCGTGTCGATGCACAAGTCGACGCTGCTCATCGGGTGCATGCTCTCGTTCATGAACGCCGGCTCGGCCACAAACCAGTCAAACCACATGTACAAACTCGGTCCCGTCCACTGGGGACTGCTGGAGCGCGGGGTGAAGACGTCGTCAAACTCCTACCTCATGTTGGGGGCCAAGATCGGGGCTTTCTCGCTGCTCATGGGCGACCACAAGACCCACCCCGACTCTTCGGAGTTCCCGTTCTCCTATCTGTTCGGAGACGAGAAGGGGGCCACGGTCGTTGTGCCGGGAATGATGCTCCGCTCCTGCGGCCTGCTCAGGGACGAGAAGAAGTGGCCCAACCGTGACCGTCGCGCCAAACGCCGGCTGCCGCTCCACGACCGCATCACCTTCGAGGTCCTCAACCCCCACACCGTCTCTCACATCCTGCGCGCACTGGCGACCATCGCCGAGCTGCTCTCGCGTCCCGCTGACGATGACCGCTTTGTCCGTTATAAGGGTATGAAGTTCTCGCGCGCCTCGCTTGAACGTGCGCGGATGCTCTACTCGCTGGCCATCTACAAGTATCTCGACACCAAGCTCGGCGACGGTCCCTTCCCCGAAGTCGCACCCGAAGATGAAGAGGCCATCCGCAACTGGCGCTGGATAGACCTCTCGGGCCAGGTACTCCCGGCCCATCTCCTGCGCGGATTGGAGGAGACGAACGTCGAAGAGGCCGAAAGCCGTCTGGACCATATTCTGGAGCGCTATCCCGAGCTGGAACGCCAGTGGATAGCCGCAGCCTTCAGGGACTATCGCGAGCAGAGCCGCGAACTCATCGCGGCCGAGGCGGCCAAGTTCGACCGGATGATAGAAGAAGACCGCACAAACTACCGCGAGCAGCTCAACGCCGAGAACAACATGCTCAAGCTCCTGCGCTCCGACGCCGAGAACAAGCTCCTTTGAGCGGACCGCCGGAAGGACACCCGGGACCCCCTCTACCCCGTCCCGTCAGAACTAATAGGGGCGACTCTATTCACAAAAAGGTGGTTGAATCTGCCGGAAGGTCCGGAAAAACTGAGCCTAAAATACACTCGCACAAATATTTTCGCAAAAAATATTTGTGCGGGTGCTCTCTTTTTCTTAACTTTGTGGGCGATTTGGGCGGATTGTGTCCTCACGGTTGGTGGTCATCGGCCGTTTGTGAAACTGATTTTCCTGAGTCACAGAGATTTACTAACAAATATTTATTAACCGTTTTATTAATGACTGAACAGAAAGTTCAAACTCCGATCGAGGACTTCGATTGGGAAGCCTTCGAGAAGGGCGAAACTGCAGGTGCCAAGAGCCGCGAAGAGGTTATGCGCACCTATGACGAGACACTGAAAACCGCCAAAGACAACGAGGTGGTCACCGGTATCGTCAAGAACATCACAAAGCGCGAGGTTCGCGTTGACATCGGCCAGAAGTCCGACGCCATCATCCCCGTGAGCGAATTCCGCTACAACCCTGACCTTCAGGTCGGCGATGAGGTTGAAGTCTTCATCGAAGCCCTCGAAGACAAGAACGGCCAGCTCCGCCTCTCTCACAAGAAGGCCTGCCAGACCCGTTCTTGGGACCGCGTAAACCAGGCTCTCGAAAACAACGAGATCATCAAGGGTTACGTCAAGAGCCGCACCAAAGGCGGCATGATCGTGGACGTATTCGGAATCGAGGCCTTCCTCCCCGGTTCGCAGATCGACGTGCGTCCCATCCGTGACTATGACATGTATGTTGACAAGACGATGGAATTCAAAGTCGTCAAGATCAACCAGGAATATAAGAACGTTGTCGTTTCTCACAAGGCCCTCATCGAGGCCGAGCTCGAAGCTCAGAAGAAGGAGATCATCTCCAAGCTCGAAAAGGGTCAGGTGCTCGAGGGCAAGGTGAAGAACATCACCAGCTACGGTGTCTTCGTAGACCTCGGTGGCGTCGACGGTCTGATCCACATCACAGACCTCTCTTGGGGCCGCGTTTCGGATCCCCACGAGGTTGTCGAGCTCGACCAGGACATCAAGGTCGTTATCATCGACTTCGACAACGAGAAGAAGCGTATCGCCCTCGGCCTCAAGCAGCTCCAGCCCCATCCCTGGGACAGCCTCGCTGACGAGGTTAAGGTCGGCGACCACGTTACCGGTAAGGTTGTCGTCATGACTGACTACGGCGCATTCGTTGAAGTTCAGCCCGGCGTTGAAGGCCTTATCCACGTTTCTGAAATGTCATGGAGCCAGCACCTCCGCTCTGCCAACGACTTCCTCAAAGTCGGTGACGAGGTTGAAGCAGTCATCCTTACCCTCGACCGCGACGAGCGCAAGATGTCTCTCGGCATCAAGCAGCTCAAGGACGATCCCTGGGAGAACATCGAAACCAAATATGCCATCGGCTCCAAGCACACCGCCAAGGTTCGCAACTTCACCAACTTCGGCGTGTTCGTTGAGATCGAAGAGGGCGTGGACGGTCTCATCCACATCTCTGACCTCTCCTGGACCAAGAAGATCAAACACCCCTCAGAGTTCACCTCTGTCGGCAGCGACATCGACGTTCAGGTTCTCGAAATCGACAAGGAAAACCGTCGCTTGAGCCTCGGCCACAAGCAGCTCGAGGATAACCCCTGGGAGGCTTACGAAGGTAAGTTCACCATCGGCTCCATCCACGAAGGCACTGTCGTTGAGGTTATGGACAAGGGCGCTGTCATCAAGCTCGCTGACGGCGTTGAAGGTTTCGCAACTCCGAAACATCTCGTGAAGGAAGACGGCTCTCAGGTGAAAGCCGGCGACGTTCTCGACTTCAAGGTGATCGAATTCAACAAGGATAGCCGTCGTATCTTCCTGTCTCACAGCCGTATCGCTGAGGACGCAACCAAGGCTGAGGCTCGCGCCGCTCGCAACGCCGCACGCAACGCCAACCGCGCCCGCAAGCAGGCTGAGGAAGAGACCGTAGCTCCCCAGATCGAAAAGACCACCCTCGGTGACCTCGGCGCGCTCCAGGCTCTCAAAGAGCAGATGCAGCAGGCTGAGAAGAAAAGCTGAACCGTCATCCAAACTTCAAAATAATCAGAATCCCCGGGAACCAGGTTCTCGGGGATTCATCTTTTTTTTCTGCGCACGAGTTTATCGCCGTCAAGAGATGCGCATCAGGCGGTCGCGGCAGGCCGCGACCCTACATTCTGACGATACAGGATGGGGTCTAAGGAGACATTCTGACGAAACAGGAAGGGTTCTAAGCAGACATTCTGACATGGGACGGGTTGGAGGTTTGGGGCGGTTTTTGTGTTTATTGGAAAATTATTCTCTGTTTGAGGGGCGAAGTCAAACTTTTTTTGTAATTTTACACCGCAGAAACACCGTTCTGCCCGTAACCGAGTTTATGAAAAGATTTTTGATACTGGCTTTGACAATGCTGATGCTCGCCGTCATCCCGTTAGAGACGACGGCCGCACGCATGTGGGAACCCGTCAAAACCGAGTATCCCGACAGCAAGAGTATCGCCAAGGATACCGATGTCGAAATCAAAGTCGGCCAAGGCCACCTTGTCGTCATCGCCAACCGCCAGGTCAACATCAAGGTCTTCTCGATTTTAGGGCAGCTCATCTCTTCTGAAAACCTCCCAGCGGGGACTCACCGTCTCGCCGGCAATCCCCACGGAGTGTATATCGTCAAGGCCGGTGACCTCACCTGCAAGGTGGTGCTTTGACGACATCCACTAACGGGTGCCGTCCGGCACGGAAACGCGCTGTCACCTACACCGACACGGAAAACATCCTGTCAAAGACGTCCGACACGGAAACATCCTGTCACTGACATCCGACACAACCAATACAGACAAACACGACCTTTCGGCCACCCGGCCTCCGGGTCGACAACAGAGAACCAACAACATAAACACAACACCTTAAAATCATAAAGTCAGCTAAAAAGTCATGAAAGATCCTCAAATTGACTGGAGCTCACTGGGATTCTCCTACACTCCCACAGACTTCAACGTCCGTTGCACATATAAAGATGGAAAATGGGGCGAAATCGAAGTCACCGACTCTGTATATATCCCCATGCACATGGCAGCAGCCTGTCTCCACTATGGTCAGGAATCGTTCGAGGGCCTGAAGGCCTTCCGCGGCAAGGACGGCAAAATCCGCATCTTCCGCATGGAGGAGAACGCAAAGCGCTTTATCCGCTCTGCCGAAGGCATCAAGATGGCTCCCATGCCCGTTGAGCTCTTCTGCGAGATGGTGCGCAAGGTAGTGAAGCTCAACGCTCGCTTCATCCCTCCCTATGAGTCAGGCGCTTCTCTCTACATCCGTCCGCTCGAAATCGGTATCAGCCCTCAGGTGGGTGTCGCTCCCGCAAAGGAGTATATGGTTGTCATGTTCGTGACTCCCGTAGGCCCCTACTTCAAGGATGGCTTCAAACCCACTAAGGTTTGCCTCAGCCGCGAATATGACCGCGTGGCTCCCAAGGGCACCGGCTCCATCAAGATCGGCGGCAACTATGCAGCCTCCCTCTATGCCGGCCAGAAGGCTCACGACCTGGGCTACAGCGTGATGCTCTACCTCGACCCGAAAGACAAGGAGTTCATCGACGAGTGTGGCGCAGCCAACTTCTTCGCCGTGAAGGACAACACCTATATCACTCCCTCTTCAGAGACAGTCCTCCCCTCTATCACCAACATGAGCCTCGAGACCCTCGCCAAGGACCTCGGCATGAAGGTTGAGCGCCGTCCCATCCCCTATGACGAGCTCGAGACTTTCGAGGAGGTGTCTGCCTGCGGTACCGCCGCTGTCTGCTCGCCCATCGGTCAGATTGACGACCTCGACAACAACCGCTCATTCAACTACGCCCCCAACGGCGAAGCCGGCCCCAAGACCACTGAGCTCTACAACGCTCTGCGCGGCGTTCAGTATGGCGACCGTCCCGACGAGCACGGCTGGGTTGAGATCATCGAAGTCGACGAATAATCAGACGCACCGCCTTTACAGCTTGTGCTAAACAATAACGGGACCCCGTCTCTCCGTGCCCGACACGGACAGACGGGGTCTCTTTTAAATAAGATATGGACACGAACGCCCTGTCTGCAGCACGGACGTTAGGTGTCATTTCTGATAAGTAGTTCTTAAAAATTAATGAGCATATAAAACTTAGTTATCGCTTAGTCAATCCGGGTGCGGAATGAAGGAGCTTAGCGAGCTAAGCGACTGAATGACAATCCCGGAGTGACAAGCGAGAACAAGTTTTATAGCTCAAGATTTAAAAGCTACTTACTATCGATTAATTTTTAAGAACTACTTACAATATGGACCCTATCAAACTGATAAATAAGTACTACCCCGAGGGTGACCTCCGCTCCCTGCTCATCGCCCACTCCGAGGCCGTGGCGCGCAAGGCGCTCTCAATCATCGACGCGAAGCGGCTTACCTCCCTCGACCGAGAGTTCGTACGCGAAGCCGCCATGCTCCACGATATCGGAATCTTCCGCTGTGACGCGCCAGACATCTTCTGCACCGGACCTCTCCCCTATATCTGTCACGGTGTGGAGGGGGCGGAGATTCTGCGCAAAGAAGGACTCCCCCGCCACGCGCTGGTCTGTGAGCGCCACACCGGCTCGGGACTGACAAAGGAGGAGATAACCGCACGCAACCTCCCCCTGCCGGCGCGCGACATGCTCCCCGTATCGGCCGAAGAGAGGCTTATATGCTATGCCGATAAGTTTTTCTCCAAGTCTGCCGACCACCCCTCAGAAGAAAAATCTTTGGACAGAATCTTGAAATCCATGGAACGCTTCGGGCCTGATGTCCTTAGGCGTTTCGAGGCGTTGCACAAAGAATTCGGCTGACAATTGGGCCGACGGAGACTTTTTGTTTGCCCGCACACAAACTTTTTTGTAATTTTGTCCCAAATACACTTGCCGAAACTGCCGTCCGGCAGGACGGAGGGGCCCCGTGCTCCCGCTCCCTTTCTCGGAGACAGGGCGCAGGCATCCTCTTCAGTGCATTCCGACATTCCATAAACTAACCTGTCAGCTCGTTTGAGGCGAATCTGTCTTTATATAATCTTCTTCTCGCTCATAGCCTTCGCGCTCGCCCAGTCTCCGGGCCTCAACAGCGCGAAAAGGTCCGTTGCGTCCGCTGAAGAACAGACGTCCGGTTCGCCGGCCGATACCGTCTCCGTGCTGACAGACACCCTGCCCGGCGGAATCCTTACAGACTCTATCGTCTCTTCAGCATTTCCGCAGGCGATTGACCTCGACTCACTCAGCGCTGGAGCCGAACGCCCCGATTCACTGTCGTCGCTGCTCGACTCGTTGCACAGTGACCGCGCAGGACTGAGCCGCATATCGAGAGAGAAGACCGACCTCGACGACGCCGTCACCTTCTCGGCCTCAGACTCGCTGGTGCTCAAGAGCGAGAACCTCGCGTGGCTGTATGGAAACAGCACCGTTGAGTATCAGAGCTTTAAACTGAATTCGGCCGAAATCCGGATGCAGCTCGACTCGGCCACGGTCTTTGCCAACGGCGTTGTCGACTCGACCGGAAACCTCAGCGGCACACCCGTCTTTCAGGAGGGCTCGGACGAGTATCAGTCCAAGACGATGAAGTATAACTTCAAGTCCCAGCGCGGATACATCACCGATGTCATCACCCAGCAGGGCGAGGGATATCTCACCGGCGGAAAGACCAAGAGGATGGAAGACGGAACGTTCTACCTCGAGAACGGTAAGTACACCACCTGTGACGACCACGACCACCCGCACTTCTACTTCCAGCTGACAAAGGGACGCCTGCGTCCCAATAAGGATGTCGTCTCGGGCCCCGTCTATATGGTGCTCGCCGACGTTCCGCTGCCGCTGGCCTTGCCGTTCGGGTACTTCCCCTTCTCAAAGAAATACTCCTCGGGCATCATTTTCCCCTCTTTCGGCGAGGACTACAACAAGGGCTTCTACCTGCGCAACGGCGGTTACTATTTCGCCATCAACGACTATGTAGACCTGGCCCTCCGCGGCGAGATATACACAAAGGGCTCATGGGGCCTCTCGGGACGGTCTACTTATGTCAAGCGGTATAAGTTCCGCGGAAACGTCGACATATCGTACATCAACACCGTTCTCGGAGACAAGGGTGCCCCGGACTATTCTCGCCAGAACAACTTCCAGGTCATCTGGAGCCACAGTCAGGACGCGAAGGCAAATCCCAACATGTCCTTCTCGGCCTCGGTCAACTTCACCACTTCCGGTTATACCCGAAACGACCTGAACTCATATTACAACTCCTCGTTTACGGAGAATACCAAGTCCTCGACCGTCAGCCTGTCATACCGTTTCCCGGCGTCAAAGTGGAGCATCGCCGCCACGGCCAACATTGCCCAGCGCACCCAGGACTCGACGATTGCCGTCTCGTTCCCCAACCTGACCGTCTCCATGTCGCAGACCGCCCCCTTCAAGCGGAAGCGGCCCGTGGGGGGCGAACGGTGGTACGAGAAGATACGCCTCTCGTACCAGGGTCAGTTCCAGAACTCGCTGACCGCGCGTCAGGACCAGTTCTTTCAGAAAAGCCTTATCCGCGACTGGCGAAACGGTCTCAAGCACTATGTCCCCATCTCGGCCACGTTCTCGGTCTTCAAATACCTCAACCTCTCCCCCTCGGTGACGCTCAACGACCGTATGTATTCGTCAAAGATACGCCGCCAGTGGGACCCCGACGCCTCGGCCGAGCAGCTCGACACGGTCTACGGCTTCTACAACGTCTTTGACTTCAATGCCGGAATCTCTCTCGACACCAAGATATACGGTTTCTGGAAGCCCCTCCCCTTCTTAGGCGACAAGGTCCAGATGATACGCCACGTCCTGACCCCGACAGTATCGTTCACTTACGCCCCCGACTTCTCCGATCCGTTCTGGGGAGTCTACGGCAGCTATGACTACGTGGACGACGGGGGTGTCACCCGGACAAACCGCTACTCCTACTTCCCCAATACCATCTTCGGCGTCCCCGGCCAGGGGATGCAGGGAGTGCTGAGCGTCAACCTCGCCAATAACCTCGAGATGAAGGTCAAAAGCGACAAGGACTCGACCGGCTACAAGAAAATCTCGCTCATAGAGAACTTCACGGTCGGCCAGTCATACAACTTCGCGGCCGACTCGCTGAACTGGTCGAACATCAACACGTCCATCATGCTGCGTCTGGTCAAGAACTTCAACCTCAGCCTCTCGGCCACGTGGGACCCATATACGTACGCCCTCTCGCCGTCGGGCACACCGGTGAGGGTGAACAAGACCCGTTGGCAGGCCCACAAGGGGTGGGCCAAGCTCGTCTCGACCGGCACATCGTTCTCCTACACCTTCAACAACAACACCTTCAAGCGTAAGAAGAAGGAGGAGACCAAGTCCGAAAACAACGATACCGATGATGACGACAACGGCGAGGAGGAGTCTTTTGCCGAAAGGGCCAGCCGACGCCGTGAAGGGGCTAAGGAGACAGGCGAGGAAGACACCACCGATGTGGACGGCTATGAGAAGTGGAGCTGCCCGTGGTCGCTGACCCTGAACTACTCCATCAACTACGGCCGCGGTGAGTTCGACTATAAGAAAATGGACTATCGCGGAAAGTTCACCCAGAACCTGTCCCTGTCGGCCAACATACGCCCGACGACAAACTGGAGCTTCACCCTCTCGGCGTCTTACGACTTCGAGCGCAAGAAGATAGCCTACATGAACTGCTCGGTCAGCCGCGACCTGCACTGCTTCACGATGTCGTGCTCCTTCATACCCGTCGGGCCGTATAAGAGCTACAACTTCCACATAGCCGTCAAGTCCTCGTTGCTGAAGGACTTCAAGTATGACCAGCACTCCTCGACAAACAACATCGTGCAGTGGTATTGACGCGTAAGCCCTCCCATAACGGGGCTGGCTAACCCGGTTGTCCTGACATAAGTACTGAGAGCCCGTTTCAAAAAAATGCAGACTGTAAGCCGGACTGGAATGGGGGCTAAAACGTAAAGAAACGGGGACAATAGGGCATAAACGGAGACTTGATTTGGACAATTGAGGAAAAATTTTTAACTTTGCAAGGAATAAGCGCACCTCAACGTGCCGACAGTGAGCGATGGCGACACCAACCCTCCCCGAAGTGATAGACGGACTGATTCAGAAAACGAACCGTCTTGGTCTGTATATAGAGGAACTGGAGGAGACCAACAAGTCTCTGCTCGCCAGGATTGAGAACCTCGAAGAGGCTCTCGCCGAAGAGAAAGAGAAGGCCGGGCGCGCCCGTCTCGACGCCGACTATCTCATTTACTCTCACCGTCTGGCGGATTCGCCAGACACAATCATCGCCACACGCCGACGCATCAGTGCCCTTATTCGCACCATCGACCGTTGCATCTCCATGCTTAAGGACGACCCGGAAATATGACCGATGCGGAAAACGTAAATCTGGAACTAAATATAGGCGGTGTCAGGGTTCCCCTCACCGTCCACCCTTCAAAGCTTTCTTCCGTGAGAGACACGGAGCAGGAACTGCGCGAGCTTTTCGACACATGGCGAAGCCGCTTTCCCTCCAAGAACACCGGTGAACTGCTCGCAATGCTCGCATACCAGTATGCCCGGTTCTATCACGACCTGAAAGACCGATACCGCGCCGCTGTCAACGCGACAGCCTCGCTCGAATACTCGCTCGACTCGCTCCTGAAGCGCGCCGAGGGAGACTCCGATACGAAGACCGCTGCCGAACACTGATTCGACAGTCATCTCCATTTTCCCGGCCGTCCGGCTGCTCCCCGTCACGGGTCTGACATCTCCGCCCCGCGGATTGTCTTCAGGCCCGCCATCGTGAGCGGCGCGGGCGTTTCCGTTTTTCTAAACCTATGAACTAAACTAACATACTATTCTAAATCTCAACAAATTATGAACTCCATTATACTTGGTGTCATAGCTGTCGTCTGTGTGGCCATCGGTTATCTGGTCGCTCTGATAATCAGCCGCCGCTCGGCCACTTCGAGAGCAAACACCATCCTCGAAGAGGCCAAACGTGAGGCCGAGGTGACCAAGGAAAAGAAAATCCTCGAGGCCAAGGAAGAAGAGATGCGTCTCATAGCCGACGCCGAACGTGCCTCAAACCAGCGTATCCAGCGCGCGCAGAGCGCCGAGGCCCGCGCGAAACAGCGCGAAATCCAGGTCAAGCAACAGGAGTCTGACCTCCAGCGGACAAAGAAGGATATCGAAAGCATGAAGCAGTCCGTAGACGCCCGAACCGCCAACCTCCAGAAGCGCGAGGAGGCCCTCGAAGGGCGCCACGCGGAGGTCGAAAAGCTCTGGCGCGAGGCCCAGGACGAGCTTGAACACATCTCAGGACTCTCTGCCGAAGAGGCTAAGACCAAACTCATAGAAAGCCTCAAGGACGAGGCCAAGACCGCGGCCCAGGCATATATCAACGACATCATGGCCGACGCGCGCATGACCGCCAACAAGGAGGCCAAGAAGATTGTCGTCCAGTCTATCCAACGCGTCGCCACCGAGGCGGCCGTGGAGAACTCCGTCACCGTCTTCCATATCGACAATGACGAAATCAAGGGCCGCATCATCGGCCGCGAGGGCCGAAACATCCGTGCGCTTGAGGCTGCCACGGGCATCGAAATCATCGTCGACGACACTCCTGAGGCAATCGTCCTCTCGGGCTTCGACCCGGTGCGCCGCGAGATTGCACGCCTTGCGCTCCACCAGCTTGTAGTCGACGGCCGTATCCACCCGGCCCGTATCGAGGAGGTCGTCGCCAAAGTACGCAAACAGGTCGAGGAGGAAATCATCGAGACCGGCAAGCGCACGGCCATCGACCTCGGTATCCACGGCCTGCATCCGGAGCTTATCCGCATGGTAGGCAAGATGAAGTACCGCAGCTCGTACGGTCAGAACCTTCTCCAGCACGCACGTGAAACCGCAAACCTCTGTGCGGTCATGGCCTCCGAGCTCGGTCTCAATCCGAAGAAGGCTCGCCGCGCGGGCCTGCTCCACGACATAGGCAAGGTGCCCGACGACGAGCCGGAACTCCCCCACGCCCTGTTCGGCATGAAGCTGGCCGAGAAGTTCAAGGAGAAGCCCGAAATCTGCAACGCCATCGGCGCACACCATGACGAGGTGGAGCCGACGTCGCTCATCGCCCCGATTGTCCAGGTTTGTGACGCCATCTCGGGCGCACGTCCCGGCGCGCGCCGTGAAATCGTCGAGGCCTATATCAAGCGCCTCAACGACCTCGAACAGCTCGCCCTCTCCTATCCGGGAGTGGTCAAGACCTATGCCATCCAGGCTGGTCGCGAACTGCGTGTCATCGTCGGCGCCGACAAGATAACCGATGAGGACACCGAAAAGCTCTCGGCAGAGATAGCCAAGAAGATTCAGGACGAGCTGACATATCCGGGACAGGTGAAGATCACCGTCATCCGCGAGACCCGCGCCGTAGCTTACGCAAAATAACATCATCGCCCCCATGGAAGAAAATAAAAGACCGCCGCTGCCGGACTGTGTCAACTGTGCCGGCTGCGGAAGCAAGGGGGGTGCGTGCGAAAGTTGTAACCGCCGCTCCGGCATTATCTATGAAGAGGAGGAGGCCCCGCTGCCGAAGTTCGGGAAGTGTGGCGGCTGCAATCCCTTCAACGACGCCGGATACAGAGGTGAGCCGCGCGGAAAACTCTCTGCCACAAACTGGGTGGACGATATCTCTACCTCAGCCGATTTCCCGGTCGTGCAGGTCCAGTTCAAAAACACCCGCAGCGGGTTCTATACCAACCCCCAGAAACTCAATCTCGAGATAGGCGACATCGTCGCCGTCGAGGCCCAGCCGGGCCACGATATCGGTCAGGTTGTCATGGTCGGCCCCCTGGTCCGCATGCAGATGATCAAGTCGAAGGTCGACCCGGAGAAGACCGAGGCTCTCAAACGTGTCTTCCGAAAGGCCCGTCCGTCAGACATCCAACGCTTTGAGGAGGCCCGCAAGCGCGAGCATGAGACCATGATACGCTCTCGCCGGATTGCCGAGGAGCTCGGGCTCAACATGAAGATAGGCGATGTCGAGTTCCAGGGAGACGGCGGAAAGGCCATCTTCTACTATATCGCCGACGAGCGTGTCGATTTCCGCAAGCTCATCCGCCTGCTGGCCGACGAGTTCAAGGTCCGCATCGAAATGAAGCAGATTGGCGCGCGTCAGGAGGCGGGACGCATCGGCGGCATCGGCCCCTGCGGCCGTCCTCTGTGCTGCTCTTCATGGATGACCCATTTCGTATCTGTCGGTACGGGCGCGGCCCGCATGCAGGACCTGTCTATGAATCCTCAGAAACTGGCCGGTCAGTGCGCCAAACTGAAATGCTGCCTCAATTTTGAGATAGACGCTTACGCCGAGTCTTCAAGCAAGCTCCCCCCGAAAGATGTCCCCCTCATAACCAAGGACGGCGAGTATTTCCATTTTAAAGTGGATATCCTCAGCCGAATGGTGACATACTCCACCGACCCGAAACTCGCCGTCAACCTCGTGACCATACCGGCTTCGCGTGCGTTTGAAATCATCGCCCTCAACAAGCAGGGTGTCAAGCCTGACGAGCTTGCCTCGGGCAAAGCGCCGGAGCCTGAGAGGCCCGAGTTCATAGACCTCACCGACCAGGATGACCTTACTCGATTCGATAAGACGAAGAAGAAAAAGAAGTCACGCAAGACTTCCGGCCGCAATGAGGGTGATAACCGCAACCGTCCCCATAGCGAAGACCGGAACCGCCCGCAGGGTGAGGACCGGAACCGTTCACAAGGTGATGACCGGAATCGTGAGAACGGACCGAACCAGCCCAAGAACCGCAACCGGCAGAAGGGTCAGCCCTATCCGAAGGAGCGTCCGCAGGCACGCCATCACCAGAATATCCCGCAGAACCAACCCCAGCTCCAACGTAACGACCGCCGGCGCTCCAATCCCCCGCGTAAGCCCCAGCAGAACCAGCGGCCCAAGTCCGAAGAGAAGGGTTAATACGGTGATTAGGTTGTTTTAAAACCCCGTTAATATTGCTGCCTGCAGTCATTACCTGTTGGTCTCCGAAAGAACATACGGCATGATGTCCACACATTCAAATGGAAAATATTCGGTTGTCGCCCTCTTCAGGGCGATGACCGTTTGCATTCTCCTGAGCGCCGTCGTGACGTTGACCGGGTGCGGTGACAAGGAGCTGCCTGCCTATTCTGACTTTGTGGACATAGACCCCGGCGGGTGGTATCCGGGCGTGGCGGCCGAACTCTCCCCGCTTCCGGCCGACTCGACCGAAATCGGCCTGCCGTTCTCGCTTGAACTCGCGGTTCGTCACACGGGCGCGGCTCCCGACACGCTCCGGCTTGTCGTGACGACCGAATCTTTTTCGACTCCGCTCCGGAACGATACGCTCACCCTTCTGACTCGCAACGCGCTGTCCGCACCCGCCGGAAAGGGTAGCTTCGGAATATACACCGTCACCCATCCCCTATCCGCGAAGACCGTTCAGCCCGAAGGACTGCGGATAGCGGTCGAACCGGTCTCCCGAACCCCCGGAATACTGTCAGTCGGCCTTCTCCTCAAAAGATAGGCTCACTTTATTCTATAATCAAACCTCTTACTACATAATCAGACCTATTATAATCAAGCCCCTTTATATGATATGGTCTCTTTATATATGATAAGGTTTCTTTATTAAATGGTCAATCACTGGCCTCTTTATTCAATCCTCTTTTATCATGAATACCGAAATCAAACTCCGAACAAGTAAGATACAGAAGTTTATCGCACAAAACGGTGCCGACGGCCTCCTTGTGTCGTCTAACGCCAATATCTATTATACCGCCCTGAGATTCTTCAGGGGCTATGTCTATGTCCCGGTCTCGGGTGAGCCCGTCTTCTTTGTCATCAAGCCTCTCGGTCTGTCCGACACCATGGACAACGCCGTTCAGATCCGCAAGCCGGAGGAGATACCGGCCAAACTCGCAGAGAAGGGTTTGGCGGTCGGTCGCGTGCTCGGATTCGAGTATGACACGATGACCTACTCCGATATTGTGCGTTTGACTAAAGCCATGGGGGCCGAGCAGCCGGTCAACGGTTCGGCCTGGCTGAGAGGCGCACGTATGGTGAAGACTCCGCTCGAAATCAAGATGATGGAGTATGACGGCGTGCACCAGACCGAGGCTTACCGCCACTTTACAAAGGCATATCGCGAAGACATGACCGACGTGGAGTTCCAAATAGAGATGGAGCGTATCCTCCGCCTCGAGGGCTGTCTGGGCTATTCGCGTGTATCGGGCTCGCTGATGGAAATCAACCTCGGCTCCGTCATCAACGGCGACAATGCCGACGTGCCGACCCCTTACGAGTTCTCTATGGGTGGCGAGGGCGTTGACCCGGCTCTCCCTGGCGGCGCCAACGGAAAGGTCATGAAACCCGGAACAACCGTTATGGTCGATATGTCAGGGGCCTTCAACGGCTATCAGACAGACCTCACCCGTGTGTGGAAGATCGGTGACGTTCCGGAGATTGCCGAGAAGGCCCACCGCTGTTCTATCCGCATTCTTCGTCATCTTGAGAAGATGGCGCTTCCGGGTGTCCCCTGCGCGGAACTATACAATCAGGCAATGCAGATTGTCGAGGAGGAGGGTCTGGCAGACTTCTTCATGGGTCACCGCCAGAAGGCTGCCTTCATCGGTCACGGCGTGGGTATAGAGCTCAACGAGATGCCGGTGCTCACACCCCGCAGCCGTGATGTGCTCGAAGAAAACATGACCATCGCCATAGAGCCTAAGTTCGTGATTCCGGGCGTGGGGGCCGTCGGTCCGGAGAATACCTATCAGGTGACCCCCGAAGGCCTGCGTAACCTCACTCCCCTGAACGAGGAAATGACTGACCTCAGATGAAGCGTTGACCCTTCCTAATGGGTCTAAGCAATCCTTCAACGAGGAAAAGATTGACTTGAAATGAATCTTAGTGATAAATTGAAAAAGCAGGTGTTCAGACGCGTCGGCGAGACTGCCGACCGTATGGAACGCCCCGTCTATGTTGTCGGAGGATATGTTCGCGACCTTTTTCTGAACCGCCACTCTTCTGACATCGATTTCGTGACCGTCGGCTCGGGGATTGAACTGGCGCGCGAGGTGGCCAAGGACCTCCCCGGCAAAAATAAAATCTCCGTTTTCGCCACTTACGGGACGGCCCAGGTCGTTCACCGAGACCTGGAGCTGGAGTTTGTCGGTGCCCGGAAGGAATCGTACCGTCGTGAGTCACGCAATCCCATCGTGGAGGACGGGACTCTCGAGGACGACCAGATGAGACGCGATTTCACCATCAACGCCATGGCCATTTCGCTCAATGCCGAAACGTTCGGTGAGCTTGTCGACCCTTTCGACGGAGTGAAGGACCTTGAGCGCAGAATTATACGCACTCCCCGCAATCCCGACATAACCTTCTCTGACGACCCTCTGAGGATGATGCGTGCCATCCGTTTCGCCACTCAGCTTGAGTTCACCATTGAGGAGGAGACCTTCGAGGCCATCAAGAGGAATGCGCACCGTATCGAAATCATCACGAAGGAGCGGATAAATGAGGAGTTAGGGAAGATAATGCGCTCCCGCCGCCCCTCTATCGGTCTCGAACTGCTCGAAAAGGCGGGACTCATGGAACTTATCTTTCCTGAGGTACATGCCTTGGCAGGCGTCGAGACGAAGGAGGGCCGGGGCCACAAGGACAACTTCTATCATACGATTCAGGTTGTCGACAATGTGGCGGCCCGCTCGGACAACGAGTGGCTCCGCTGGGCGGCGCTGCTGCACGACATCGGCAAACCGGTGACAAAAGAATGGGACGCAGAGAACGGCTGGACCTTCCGCAACCACAATTTCATCGGTGAGAAGATGATACCGAAGGTCTTCAAGAAGATGAAGCTGCCTCAAAACGACAAGATGAAATATGTCGCCAAACTCGTAGGGCTCCACATGCGTCCCCAGCAGGTCGGCGAGGAACAGGTTAGCGACAGTGGCGTACGCCGTCTACTGACCGATGCGGGTGAGGACATCGACGACCTCATGATACTGGCAGAAAGTGACCTGACGTCGAAGAATCCGGTGAAGGTACGTTCGGCTCTCGAAGGATTCGCGCACCTGCGCGAGCGCATGGCTGGCATCAAGGATGCAGACGCCTACCGCAAATGGAAGAGTCCCGTGAACGGCCATGAGCTCATGGAACGCCTCGGCCTCCCGCAGGGTCCCCAATTAGGCGAGCTCCTCCAGAACCTGAAAGACGCCATCCTCGACGGCCGCGTCCCCTACGACCACGACGCCGCCTGGGACTACATCACCCAGCACCTCTCCCCCCAATAACCGCGCACACGTCGCAACGGGTTTACACGTCACAGCGGGTTTGCAACCCGCTGCATAAAAGCCTAATAACGTGCGGGGTGCAAACCCTTGCGGGCGATAAAGCAGAAAGCACAACAAGCCGATTGAGCTGTGATAACACGTCGCTGCGGGTTTGCAACCCGCAGCTTATAAACAGTATAACGTGCGGGTTGCAAACCCGCACGTACGAAAAGAGTCCCGTGAGCTGTTGCTCACGGGACTCTCTTATGTCAACCTATGTGAGGGGTGATTAGTCCTGGTTGAGGTTTACGCGCTTGAACGATACCACTACGAGACCCTTGGTTGTCTTGTCGAGGAACTCGCCCACGCTGATCTTGGCGTCTTGAACGTATGCCTGCTCGAGAAGGCAGTTCTCCTTGAAGAACTTGTTCAGACGGCCGTTTGCGATGTTCTGAATCATAGCCTCGGGGAGGTTGGCAGCCTTGGCTTCGCCGGCCTCCTTCATGATCTGACGACCCTTCTCAGCCTCTTCGGCAGTGATCCAACCCTTAGAGATGTTAGACTCGATGTGGTCCTCAGAGTCGAAGTGGTTCGGGTTCAGACCGGCTTTGCGAAGGGCAGCCTCCTGAGCCTTTACAACCTGCTCCTGCTTGGTCTTCTCGACTGCGACAGCGATCTCCTGGTCGATAGTTGCCTGGGCAACGTCGTTGCGAGAAACTGCAACCGGGTTCATGGATGCGATCTGCATGCAGACCTCGCGGCCTACGTGTGCGTCAACACCTTCGAGGTTGAAACCGCAGATAGCGGCCAGCTTGTCGTTGAAGTGGTTGTAAGCAGCAACCGATGCAGCCTCGAGACACTCGAAATCACCGAGCTCCATCTTCTCGCCGGTCTTACCGATCTCATCGGTGATAAGGTCAGCCACAGTGCGGTCTTCGAGCGGAAGAGCCTTCAGACCGTCGAGGTCCTTAACCTTAGCTGCGAGGGCAGCGTCGAGGATTTTCTTGGTCAGTGCGCGGAAAGACTCGTTCTTGGCAACGAAGTCTGTTTCGCACTTAAGGGTTACGATAGCGGCATAGTTTCCGTTTGTGCCAGACATTACGCAACCTTCGGCGGCGTCACGGTCCTCACGCTTGGCGGCAACAGCCTGA
>CAZUAK010000028.1:0-18980 GCA_964618395.1 uncultured Sangeribacter sp. | reverse complement strand
TGCTCTTTAGAGAATGAAAATCTCTCGTCCTAACCGATAGACGAATGGACCAACAGGGAATCTCCCGACTTATTCGGCAGCGAGCTTGTTGATGTGCTTCTGCAGGCCACTGCAGAGGTTGCCGGCTTTGTTCTTGGAGATTATATTTTTGCGACCGAGACGCTGGAGAAGAGCGCTGACCTTGTTGTAAGCCTCTTCAGCCTCTTTGGGGTCAGTCATGCGGCGCACTTTGCGCACGGCGTTGCGAGCTGTCTTTGCCCAGTAGCGGTTTTCGATTCTGCGCTTCTCGGACTGACGGATTCTTTTCAGTGATGATTTATGATTTGCCATCTGATGATTGCTTCTTTTTATTTTTGTTTGTAGCCCATAGCAGAGTCGAACTGCTCTTTAGAGAATGAAAATCTCTCGTCCTAACCGATAGACGAATGGGCCCCTTACACACCTTGACCCGGCCCTTGCGGGCGCTCTCGGGTGCAAATGCGGTGCAAAATTAGTCAATGGTCCCGATATGTGCAAGACTTCGGTCAATTTTTTTTCAAATTTTTCGATTTTAACATTTATTTTGGTCTCTTTTAGTCTCCGCGCCCGATTTTTTCAGTATTTTTGCCGATAATGAAGAAGTATATAGTCTCGCTGCTGACGCTCGGCGCCTTAGGGTGTGGCGTCGGCACCGCCCGGGTCCCTGCCCGGACGGCCCTTGATGTCACCGGCTCGCCCCGCTCCGGGCTCATCGTCACCCCCACCTCCGTCACCGAGAGGAGGGCCTTCGACCACGCCCGGAAACTCTTCCGGACCGAAAGCGCCGAAGGAGTGCGCTCCGCCGAGGCCCGACAGGCCCTCGAGGACTTTGTCGACAACTATCCCGCCTCGCCCCTCTGGCCCGAGGCGATGCTCATGCTCGGAGACTGCTACTTCTTTGAACACGACTATTCCGAGGCACTCCTGCGCTACGGCAGCGTAGACCTCGGCAAGCTCCCCATGACCGAGCGCGAACGCGACCTCTATGCCTACCGCCTCTGCGTCACGCGCCTGCGCAACGGCATTGCCGACGCCGAGACCAAGAGGCTGCTCAACGCCTTCGCCGACAAGCCCGGCTTCCGCCTGGCCGGCGAATACTACCGCGCCTATGACGCCTACCTCAACCGCGACTACGACAAGGCCTGGCGCGGTTTCGAGAAAGTCGCCGAAGAACTCGCCGACGGTGTCCCGGCCCCCGAAGGGATGGCCCCCAACTACTACCGCATGCAGATACTGTACCGCAACGGAAAGTTCGGCGACGTCATCAAATACGGCAGCGTCATGATGGTGCGCGAACCCGTCGCGGAGCTCCTCCCCGAGCTTCACCGCATTGTCGGCCTCAGCTACTTCAAGACCGGCGACCTGCTTTCGGCCCACGGACTGCTTGAACGCTATGTCGACAACGCCACGGCCAACGGATACGAGCCCGCGGCCGACGCCGTCTACGCCCTCGGCATCTGCGACTACGAAGCCGGCGAGCCCGAACGGGCCGCGCGCCGCTTCTCCACGCTCACCGACCTGCACGACATGCTCGGCCAGGGAAGCTGGTACCATCTCGGCGAGATAGCCATGGCCAACGGCGACTATGACGAGGCCGTCATGGACTTCGACAAAGCCCGGCGCCTCGCCTACGACCCCGAGACGGCCGAACGCGCAGCCTACAACGGCATCGCCGCCGTCACGCGCGGCGGCAAATCCCCCTTCGCAAACGTCTCGGCCATGTATGAGGAATTCCTCACCGAATGGCCCGAATCACGGTATGGGGACGATGTCCGCCGCGGACTCTACCAGGCATACGCCGCCCAGAACGACTATGACCACGCGCTCGAGATACTGAACGCCATCAAGCGGCCCGACGAGAGGGTGCGGCTTGAGAAACAGAAGCTGCTCTACACCAAAGGGACGCGCCAGGAGCGCGCCGGGCGCCACAAGGAGGCCGCGGCCACGCTGCGCCAGGCCGTGGCCGAAGGGGCCGACCCCGCGCTGACGGCCGAAGCCGGGCTCTGGCTCGGCGACGCCCTCTACGGCGCCGGCGACTATGCCGCCTCGGTCAAGGCCTTCGACAAGGCCCTCGCCGCAAAAAAACAACTCACCGGCGATAGACGCGCCACGGCACTTTACCAGCGCGGATACGCCAACATGCGCTCCGAGAAATACCGCGACGCCGTGCGTGACTTCAGCGAGGTGCTGAAATCGGGCAAGGCCACGCGCGAGCTTACGAACGACGCGCGCCTCAGACTGGCCGACTGCCAATACTACACCGGCAACCTCGCCGGCGCAACCGAGATATACAAAGAGGTCCGCGAGACCGACAAAGACGCCGGCGACTACGCCACGCTGCGCCTCGCGCTGCTCGCCGGACTCCAGGGCGACCGTGTCTCCGAGACGGCCATGCTCCGCGACTTCCTGCGCAACTCGCCCGACTCCCCGGCCCGCGCCGAGGCTATGTCCAAGTTAGGTGCGTCGCTCGAAGCCCGCGGCCTTGCGCGCGACGCCGTCTCGGTCTATGACGACCTGCTCAAGGAGTTCCCCACGTCGCCCTACGCCCGCGAGGGAGCGTTGAAATCGGCCAAGCTAACCATGGCCGACGGTTTGGCCGACGAGGCCGAGGCCAAATTCCGCAACGTCATAGCCCTCTATCCCAAGAGCGACGAAGCCACGGAGGCCGACAGGATACTGCGCGACTATCATGCCCGCATCGGCGACCTCGAACAATATGCCGCCTGGCTCACCACCGTCAAAGACGGACCGAGAATCGGCGAGTCTGAGGTCGAAGAGATCAAGTTCAAGGCGGCCGAAAGGGCGTATGTAGCCGACCAGAACGACGTCGCGGGACTCAAAGACTACGTCGACACCTATCCCCACGGCGAGTATGTAAGCTCCGCCCTGCTCTGGATAGCCAACAGTGCCTTTGACAACGGACGCAGCCGCGAGGCCCTGACGGCTGTGGAGCGAATCCTCAGCGACTATCCCGACTCGGCCGAGGCCGAGGACGCCCGTCTGCTCAAAGAGGACCTGCGCGAATATGCCGAGCTCTTCGACGCCCTGACGCAGGCCGACAGCCGGAATGAGTCGAAGAAAGGTCTCGACGCCCTGAAACGCATTGCCCGTAACCCCGACAGTGCAGTGGGTGCGCAGGCCAACGTAGAGCTCGCTGAAAGACTCCTCAAGGCAGGACGCACCGCCGAGGCCCGCGAGCTGATGGAGGACTTCACCTCATCGGGCACCGGCCAGCAATACTGGGTGGCCAGGGGCTTCCTCGTGCTCGCCGACGCCCACCATGCCGACGGAAAAGACCACCTCGCCCGCGAGTATGTCACGGCCCTCCGCGACAATTATCCCGGCGACGAGCAGGATATCCGCAGCGGGATTGAGCGCAGGTTGAGCCAATATGGCAACGCGACGAAATCACAAGCGACCGGAGGGACGCGCAAAAGCCGTAAACGCAAATGAAAAGAAGAAACAAGACTATACCGGTGAAAGCCGTGGCCGCGGCCGGCCTGGCGCTCGCCCTCACCGCGGGAGCCACCGTTGAGGCCCGCGCCCAGAGCTCGCTGAGCGGCCATGTGGCCGTCGAGGGACGCTATTTGCCCGAAGTGACCAAGGCCGAGAGGGTGCGTACGCCCCTCGCGCCGCTCGACATGAAATTCGGCGTCGAACCTGTCGAGGGTGCCCTGACCGGCGAGCCGGTGAACTTCGGGCCCTTCCTCCCGACACTGCCCCCAACCGTGTGGCGCGGCGACAAGGGGAGCTATCCCCGGGGCTACCTGGACTTCGCCCTCGGCTCATGGCTCGACGGACGGCTCAAGGCCGGATACCGCGCAATAGACCGCCGCGACATGGCCCTCTCCGTGAGGCTCGACGCACTCACCACGCTCCTCTACCGCCCCGAAGACGCACTCTCCGGACGACGCCGGCGCGTGGACGGCACGGTCGGTGTGGACTTCGCCCGACTGTTTGACGCCGGGACATTCACCGCCTCCGCACAATACAGCCTCGGTAGATTCAACTACGGACTGTCGCGAAACTACATGTACGTATACGACAACCTCAGCCCCAAAGCCCAGCGAACACTTAAAGCCCCCTGGCAGACCGTCAACGAAGGGAGGGTCGACCTCGGATGGCAGTCCGAGCGCGAGAACCCCTTCAGATGGCACGCCGGAGCCGAGGTGAACGTCTTCGGCTACAACAAGATACCGTATGCCGACAAGAAAGGGACGCGCGAAACCACGCTCAGCCTCAACGGCGGCATCGAGGGTGACGCCGGACTCGGCAGCCTCGACGGCGACTGGTCTGTAGACGGCCGCGCACTGCTCAACCTCTATGGCGGCGACCTTCACCCCTCGACCAACGGACTGGTAACGCTCACTCCCGCCTGGCACATCTTCAGGCCCAAAGAGAACATCCGGGGCGAAGGGTTCAGGTGGGAGGCACGCATCGGCGCGCGACTCGACTTCTCATTCAATCAGCGCAGCGGCCTCGAAGGGATAGGGGACGGCAAGATGACCGACGAACGCTTCGGCCTTCTCCACATAGCCCCCGACGCGAGTGTGGGTGTCGGCAACTCCACGTTCGGCGCATACTTCCGCGCCACCGGCGGAGTCGAGGAGCAGACCGCCTCGCGTCTGTATGCCCTCAACCCGTATGCCGCCCCCTACGTCACCGGCTCGCTGCCCGCCTACACGCCAGCCGACCTGCGCGTCGGCCTCACGCTGACCCCCGGCGGAGGCTTCTCGGCCACCGTCGAAGGGATATGGCGCGAGACCCGCTCCATATATGCCGGCGGACTCTGGCCCTTCATGGTCAATGTCCTCGCCTTCATGCCCGGCCAGCCCGAGGACGCGCTTCCCCGCTCGGTATGGTATAACCTTCACGGCTTCTCGGTCAACGCCGAACTGGCCTGGAGGTCGTGGCGCTATCTCGAGGTCGAGGCCGGGGGGACATGGCAGACCCAGCGCCGCTCCACCGGCATCTTCAACGGCTATGACCGCCCCGAGTGGACCGCCAAAGCCGGGCTGAAGTCAAACCCCTGGCGCGAGCTCACGCTCGAGGCCGGCTGGGAGCTCAGGGCCAAGCGAAGCGTCACCGTCTCTGACGGCCTCGGCTATGGCGACTGCGTGAAACTCCCCAACGTCAGCGACCTCTCCGTCGGCGTCTCCTATCGCTTCACCCCCAATTTCACCCTCGGCGTGAGGGCCTCAAACCTGCTCGACAGGAAGGTCGAACTGCTCCCCGGCTTCATTTCGGAGGGTGTCGTCACAACCGCCGGACTCCAAATTTTGTTTTGAGAATATGGCACAGAAGAAAACAGTAAAGAAAAATACAGCTAAAGAGAATAAAATGAACGAGCCGCAGACCAACAACCGGCTCAGGTATGAGAACGAAGACGACCGCGCCTACGGGCTGGCCGGCATGGCGATAGCCCTTGCGGCGAGCGACGCCCTGGGCAGCGTGGCCGAGATAGACCTCGACGCCGACGGGCCTATGGTCAGCTTCTCGCACGCCTTCTACTTCTCGACGTCCCCCTCGGTTTCGCCGAAGGTGGTGTGGATGAACAGCGTGCGCAACTTCAAGATGACCTCGATGATGGTCATGGCCAACGTCATGTCTCGCTACTACGTCCGCCTCTCGCAGGCCCTGCCCCCCGAGATATTGGGCGACGTAAGAGAGGCGATGAACGAGGAGGGGGCCATCTCCTGCTCGCTCGAGGAAGACGAGGTTGACCGCATCTTCAACCTCACGATGAGGGACTGCCACCGCATCTTCAGCAACCCCATCCTCTCGCCGAGGGTGACGGAGTTTGCCGGGACACTCGGGCGCATGCGCCGCATGAGCGCCCTCGACGTGGCCGACGAGCTTCACCGCCTCCAGCTCTATTAATCGAAAAAACCGTACGAATCTGCCTGCGGCACGTTCATGCGGCAGGTTTTGACAAACCCGCAAGTTTTCAGACTCCCCCTAACATACAGAAATGAATCAGAACGAATTTCTCGCCGACTTCAGGCGCAGAATCCGCGAGACCCGCGCCACGCGCTGGGTCCGCTTCAGCATCGTCACCATCCTCTTTTTCCTGTGGGTGATATGGATGGGCAACCCCTGGCTGTCGCTGATATGGCTGCTGCTCATCGACATATACATCACGGCCTATATCCCCTGGAGCTGGTGGAAGAAGAAGAAGGGGGCGACGCGGACGCTTCTGTCGTGGCTCGACGCAATCATATATGCGCTGGTGCTGGTATACATCATCTTCGCCTTCATCGGCCAGAACTACAAGATTCCCTCCTCGTCGCTCGAGAAGTCTCTGCTTGTGGGTGACTACCTGTGGGTCAACAAGACCGTCTACGGTCCGCGCGTGCCCCAGACGCCGCTCCACTTCCCACTGGCCCAGCACACGCTGCCCATACTGAACACGAAGAGCTATATCGACAATCCGCAGCTCGCCTATCACCGACTGCCAGGCCTGCGCTCAATCGAGCGGGGCGACATCGTTGTCTTCAACTTCCCTCAGGGCGACACCGTCCCGGCGAAGATCTCCAACCCCGACTACTACCGCATCTGCTACGAGCTGCGCCGTCAGGGTATAGAGGACCCGAAGGCCTTCATCGAGTCGAACCCCGACAAGTTCGGCAAACTGCTGGTGCGCCCCGTGGACCGTCGCGAGAACTATGTCAAGCGCGCCATAGGCCTCCCCGGCGAACGCCTTGAAATTAAGAACGACATAATCTATATCAACGGTCAGGCCCTCGCCGAGCCGACGAACGTTCAGTTCAACTACATCATCCCCGTCAGCGGGGTCATCTCGGACGACAAGTGGGACAGCATCAACGTCCGCAAGGAGGACCGCGGCGAGCGCCCCATCACGATGACCGAGACCGGCTTCACGTTCTATAACGTTCCGCTGACGAAGGAGGCCCTGGCGACGGTTCAGTCGTGGCCCGAGGTCAACGGCAAGATTGTGCGCGAGTCAGCGAGCGACACCTACGGGATATATTACGAGCTCGGCGATGTGTGGCCCTTGGGTGCGCACACCGGCTGGACGCGCCCCGACATGGGTGAGTTCTGGATTCCGAGCCGGGGGACGACGCTCCACCTCACCCTCGACAACCTGCCGCTCTATGAGCGGGCCATCCGCACATACGAGGGGAACACCCTCGAGGTGCGCGACGGCAAGATCTACATCAACGGAGAGCCGACTGAGTACTACACCTTCAAGATGGACTACTACTGGATGATGGGCGACAACCGCGACCGGTCGCTCGACTCGCGCTATTGGGGCCTCGTTCCGGAGGACCATATCGTGGGTTCGCCGATGTTCGTCCTCGTCTCGTTTGACGAAGACAAGCGTTTCCCGTCGAATGTCCGCACGGAGCGTATCCTGAAGGGGGCTAACCCGGATAAGAAGCTTTGGGAGTAGGGGTAAGGGTTTGGGTGCCTTATCTGGCATCTGTGGGGTGGTTACGTGAGGCGGTCGCCGGGGGGAGTCCGTCGGTGGCCCACCCGAACCGTGCGCGGCTGGACGGGTCGCTGACGCTGACCGTCCCGGTTGAGGGAGGGTCGCGTGCGCTGAAGCGCCCGGACGCCGACCCTGTCATCTCGCAGCATGGCCGGTGGCAGCACGTGCATCTCGGTGCGCTGGAGGCCCGGCTGGGGACGACCCCCTTCTGGCGTCACCTGGAGCCGTCGGTGGTGCCCCTCATCGCCGGGGCCGAGGGACGTCTGTTCGACCTCAACCGTGCGTTGGCCGAGGCGCTCGCCGATTTTCTCGACCTGCGGTCGCTGGTCCCCGAGCTGAGGGAGTTCGCGCGCCTCAATCCTGCGCGCCTGCGCGAGTTGTCTGACCGCTGGCTCAGGGTCACGGACCCGGACGCCCCCCTGCTGACGGCCGCCGCCCGATATGGCCGCGATGCAATTTTCATACTCGCCCCTCCGTTTATAGGGGTATGAGAAGACTCGTGTTTTGCTTGATTAGTGTTATCTGGGCGTTGAGCCTGGGTGCTTTTGCCGTGTCTTCTCAAGAGGCGGGTGAGCCGAAGCTGAAGGTCAAGGCCTATACCGGGTTCTATCGGTTTGTCGACGAACATGGCGATTCGTGCCGCATGACCCTCATCCGCAACGTCACCGTCTACCCCCCGATGAAGTTCAAGAACAAGAAACAGGAGGAGTTCTACTGGAAGACGGTGCGCGACGTGCGCAAGACCCTCCCGCTCGCGAAACTGGCCTTCGCCACGCTCTGCGAGACGTACGAGTATATCCAGACCATCCCCGACCCGAAAGTGCGCGAGAAACACCTCAAGAAGCTCGAGAAAGACATTTTTGAGCAATACAAGCCGACGGTGAAGACCATGACGAAAAACCAGGGGAAGATTCTGCTCAAGCTCATCAACCGCGAGACCGACCAGACCTCCTTCTCGATAGTCAAGGCCTTTTTAGGGTCGTTCAGGGCCGGATTCTGGCAGACGTTCGGAAAGTTCTTCGGCATGAACATGAAGAGTGGCTTCCACCCCGAGAAGAACGAGGAGGACGCCATCATTGAGCGCGTGGCTACGCTTATCGAGCAGGGGACGCTGTAGGGGTTTTTATAGGGTTTTTGGGGTAATCGGCACACGAGCTTCGCTCGCGTCACTGAACTATGAGGATACTTTCGGGACTTTCGGGACTTTCGGGACTTTCGGATTGTAGCTTTTTTAGGAAGTCTTCTACGGTCGATTGGATCTGGGATTTGGATTCGAGGTCGTCGGAGGGCTGGCGGATGGCGGCCTGGTTGTAGTGGGGGGCTCGCGAGGCTTTGTGCTCGCGGATGTAGCCGCGCAATTCTTCTTCGGTCTTTCCGGCGAGCAGGGGACGCTTTCCGGGGGCCTCTTTCAGACGTCTGAGGGTGCACTCCTCACTCGCCTCCAACAGAACCGTAACCCCCTTCGAGTTCATGTAGGCCATGTTGTCGTGATGACAGGGTGTGCCGCCGCCGCAGGCTATGACCGTGTTGTCGAACTCGCCAATCTCGCGCAAGAGGTCGCGCTCGCGCTCACGGAACCACTCCTCACCCTTCTCGGCAAAGAGCTGCGGGATGCTTTTGCGGAACCGCTGACTGATATAGAAGTCGAGGTCCGTGAAGGTGTAGCCCAACCGTTTGGCCAGTGCGCGTCCGAACGTCGTCTTGCCCGACGCCATATATCCGGTGATGAATATCGTAGCCATCCTTTGTCAATTCACAATTCACAATTCACAATTCACAATCTCTGTCCTGGTGGTTACCCGCTAAAGACCCTAAGGACCCTAAGAACCCTCACGACCTTATAGAAGAAAAAATAGCTTCCGCGGCGACGGTGGGGGCGTTCTCGGTTGTCAGAATGCGCCGCATCTTCCGGTAGCCCCCAATCTGGCGCTCGCGCTGGGGCGAGGGCTGCAGCAGCGGGGAGAGCGAGGCGGCGATGCTGTCGGCCGTGCAGCGGTGAACGAGCAGCTCCGGAACAATCTCGCCGTTGACGATGAGGTTCGGCAGCGACACATATTTCACCTTCAGGAGCTTCTCCATAATCTTATACGACACCGGCGAGCCGTTGGCGCGATAGCAGACCACCTGCGGCGTACCGATGAGGGCGGTCTCCAGGGTGGCCGTTCCCGAGGTCACAAGCGCCGCCTGCGAATACTTCAGCAGCGTCGGCGTCGAGCCGAAGACGAGCGTGAGGCCCTGGTCCTGGGCCACCTCGCGATAGAAACGCTCCGGCACCGAAGGGGCGGCCGCCACGATATACTGGAAATCGGGATAGCGTTTGGCCGCCTCTATCATCAGCGGGAGGTTGTTGCGTATCTCGCCACGGCGCGAACCGGGGAGCAGCGCGATGATGGGCCGCGAGTCGGTGATGCCCTGACGCTCGAAGAAGTAGCGCTTCGGCAGCAGGTGCGCCAGGGCGGTGTCTATCTCCTCTACCGAGGGATTGCCGACATAGAGCACCTTCTCATAACCGTGTTTCTTGAAGAATGGGACCTCGAACGGGAGTATGGAATAGAGGCGGTCCACATAGCGGCGGATGGTCTTCACGCGCCACTCCTTCCAGGCCCAGACCTTCGGCGAGATGAAATACTGCACGCGGACGTTGCGCTTGGCAGCGAACTTTGCGAGCTTCATGTTGAAGCCCGGATAGTCCACCAGCAGGAGCACGTCCGGCCGGAACTGCTCTACGATATGGCGGGCGCGCTTCATGTTCGAGAATATCTGCGGGAGGTGACGGATGACCTCGCTGAAGCCCATGACGTTCATCTCGCGGTAGTGTATCTCGGGGTCATGGCCCGCCTGGGCGGCCATGAGGTCGCCGCCGAGAAAGCGGAATTCGGCATTGTCGTCGAGTTTCTTAAGCTGTTCCATGACGCGCGAGGCGTGGAGGTCACCGGAGGCTTCGCCGGCCACTATCATGTATTTCATAGTCAATAACTGTTATGGGGCCGCAGGGGAGCTTATAGAGGGCCCGCCTTCGGCATGACAAAGTTAACAAAAAATTTTTTCACACCGCAGCCGTTTATTGGTTAAGGGGAAATAAAATAAGCTGCGGGTTGCAAACCCGCAGCGGCTTAAGGGGATATAGGCTGGGGGTTGCAAACCCCCAACGACGAACGATATGATGAGATAGAGAGATTTAAAGGAAATATGATAAGACAGAGAGTGATGCAATTGGCGGCGGTGGTGTCGCTGATTCTGGTTGTGGGCCTCGGCGGATGTATCTCCGACGGGGTGACCACGTCGTCGAGCGACGTGCTCAGCTTCTCGACAGACGTTGTCGACTTCGACACCGTCTTCACCGGCCAGGGGACCCCCACGGCCCGGCTGAAGGTGTATAACCGCGCTAAGAAGGGTATCAACATTTCGTCGATTCGCTTCAAGGACCCCAAAAGCGGCTTCGCGATGAACGTGGACGGAGTCAGCGGCGACTCCTTCCGCGACGTGGAGATACGCGGCGGCGACTCCATCTTCGTGTTTATCGAGTGCTACATAGACCCGACAGATGGCGACGAACCCTTCCTGCGCGAGGACGATATCGTCTTCGTCACCAACGGCGTCACCCAGACAGTCCGCTGCGAGGCCTACGGGCAGAACGTCACGCGCCTGAAAGGGGAGACGCTGACTGAAGACATGACGCTGACGCCCGCCAGGCCCTACGTCGTCTTCGACTCACTCGTCGTAGCCCCCGGGAAGACCCTGACCGTAGAGCCGGGGACGCGCCTGCTCTTCCACGACAAGGCCTCGCTCATTGTGCGCGGATCCCTCCAGGCCGTCGGAGAGTCCGGAAACCTCATCCAGATGCGCGGAGACCGCCTCGACAACGTCCTGACCGACGTCAGCTACGACATCATGGCCGGACAGTGGGAGGGGGTGCGCATAGCGCCCGAGTCATACGGCAACCGGATGGAATATGTCGACATGCGCTCCACGGTCAACGGCCTCACCTGTGAGGAGGGGACAGACCCCGAGCGTACCAAGCTCACGCTCGTCAACTCCTGGCTCCATAACTCTCAGCACCATGTCCTGAAGTCAGAATACAACCTCATCGAGGCCTACGGCGTCTGCTTCTCCGAGGCGGCGTCGAGCGTACTCGCCCTCACGGGGGGCGTCAACCGCTTCGCACAGTGCACCGTCGCCAACAACTACCTCTTCTCGGCCATCTCCGGTCCGCTCCTCGAGCTGGACCACATCATGCCCACAGACGAAGAGCCCGAGTCTGACAAGCCCTGGATGACGCTGAGCTTCGACAACGGCATCGTCTACAGCCCGTACGTCTCGCCGCTGAATAAAGGTGACCTCACCGGCTCGGACGTGAAGTTCAACCACACATGCTTCGGTACCAAGGGAGACCCCGACGACAACTTCATCGACTGTCTGTGGGAGACCGATCCCGACTTCTGCACCATCCGCTCAGACTACTACTTCAACTATCACGTGCTCCCCGACTCGCCCGTCATCGGCACCGGCAGCCCCGAGCTGATTCCGGCACAGTCCGAGACCGACATCGACGGCGTCCCGAGGCTCGTCGGCGGCTCCGTCACCCCCGGCGCATACGCCCGTCCCGAAGAGGTGATAGAGGAGTAGGAGAACCCCGAAAAGCGGCCGATTCGCCGCCCCGCTCCGCCACTCAGGCCGTTACCGACCCCGGAACAGGCAAAACCGTGAACCTTTTATGAAGTGAAGGCGTTAAAAAAGTGAGAATCTTCCGAAGCCCCCCTTGCGGGACGGCGGAGGGTTCCGAAGGGACACTTCCTCCAAATCTTATATCTTACAAAAACACACAACAAAGAGAAAAAAACAGTAATTATGGATAAATTAAGTTATGCCTGGGGGCTTGCCATGGGCAGTCAGCTCAAAGCCATGGGTGTCAAGGAGCTCAATTCTGAGAGTTTCAAGGACGGTGTGAAGGTAGCCTTTGACGGCGGCACACCTGAAATCACGACCGAAGAGGCACAGAAACTTATCAACGACTATCTGGCCGAACTCGAGGCTAAGGCTACGGCCGCAGCTAAGGAGGCCGGCAACAAATTCCTCGAGGAGAACTCCAAGAAGGAGGGCGTGAAGGTGACCCCGAGCGGCCTTCAGTACAGAGTCATCAAAGAGGGCAACGGCGCGCAGCCTACAGCTACAGACGAAGTCACCGTTCACTATACCGGCAAGCTGCTTGACGGCACCGTGTTCGACTCGTCCATCAACCGCGGCGAACCCGCAACCTTCCCCCTGAACCGCGTCATCCCCGGATGGACCGAAGGTGTCCAGCTGATGAAGGAGGGTGCGAAATATGAGTTCTACATTCCTTCGGACCTCGCATACGGTCCCAACGGAGTGCCCAACGCAATCCCGCCCCACGCAACACTCATCTTCGAGGTTGAACTCATCAGCGTCGGAGGTAAGAAAGAATCCAAACTTGTAGGAATCTGATTATGAAGATCAACAAAATTTCGGCAGTAGCCGCAGCGATGGCTGTGGCTACCGCCTTTGTGTCTACCGGTTGTAACTCGTCTAAGAACGGCGAGCAGGACACGACCAAGACCGTGATAGAACAGATTGACGAGGAGGTAATCGGCGAGACCGCGCCGATGGACACCTCGAAGTATAACGCACAGTATTTCGACACTCCGGCCAACGCCCAGAGCGCCGAGAACCCCGACGGGTTCAAGACCACTGCGAGCGGACTGCGCTACAAAGTCGAGACAGAGGGCACGGGCGCCACACCGAAGGCAACCGACAACGTGCTTGTCCACTATACCGGCAAGCTGCTTGACGGCACCGTGTTCGACTCGTCGGTTGAGCGCGGCGAACCCATCTCCTTCCCGCTCAACCGCGTCATCGCCGGCTGGACCGAGGGTCTGCAGCTGATGAAGGAGGGTGGCACGACCGTCTTCTACATCCCCGCGAACCTTGCGTATGGCGAGCAGGGCACGCCCGGCGGACCCATCCCGCCGAACGCACCGCTCATCTTCGAGGTGCAGCTCATCAAAGTCAATCCGTAACCAACGGTTAACACCAATCCGCAACACCGGTGGAAACCTGTTTGTAACACCGGTGAAAATCAATCCGTAACCATCGGTTTGAGATCTTATGAAATATCGTTTTATTTTTATCGTAATAGCAGTACTGGGGCTGTGTGGCTGTAAGGGCCGCACAGCCTCTGTGCCTGAAGCGAACGGCGACACCGTAGAGGTGACCGTTCACGGTCCCGAAGAGGCGGCAGACACCATGACCGCTCCCGCAACCCCCGCTGAAGTGGCCGAAGAGACCCCGACCGAGGAGGCCGTAAGCACCCCCGTAGAGCACGCCGCAGGCGCCGCCAGGGAAGCCTCGGGTGGCACCCGCCGCCTTCCGCCCGGAGACCCCTCGTTCTAATCCATAATCTTTCTTTCATCATGAAAACAAAAATCTTAATCTTCACTTTCGCCTCCCTATTGCTCGTGGGAGGGACCGTTTCGTGCGGAGACGCAAACACGCACCGGAACACCAACTTCACCCTCTCTCAGATCAGCAAGCCTACGGACGCCGACTCGCTGATGTACTATTTCGGTCAGCTGCTGGCCCTCAAATACTGGGATGACGCCGAGACCGACTCAGTTCTGCGCACGGACGAGGGGCGCAAGGAATACCTGGCAGGAGTGCAGGATGCCCTCAAGGCCCTGAACCGCTCCGAGGCCTATCTCCAGGGACTTATGGACGGCGCCGACCATGCCGAAAACATCATTGCATACAGCCGCAACTACGGTCGCGACTTCAACGCCGACATCATGATGAAGAGCATGCGCTCGACAATCTATAACGAAAACGCACCGGACCTCACCGAGGTGCGCGGCGAGTTCTATACGATACGTAACCGGATGGAGACGATGCGCGACGCCAGGGAGGAGAGCCAGGCAACGGCCGCCCTCGAGGCCGCGGCCGAGAAGATGGGCATGACGAAGGTATCCAACGACCTGTGGAAGAAAGTGATGGTCGAGGGTGCCGGCGCGGCGGTTGTCCGCGGCAGCCATGTCCAGGTCGCCATCCAGCTGACCACGCTCTCGGGCCACCAGATACCCATCACGCTCCCCAACGAGGTGCGCGTGGGCGCACGCCTTGTCTCGACGGTCTTCACCGACGCCTTCCTCTCGATGAAATATGGCGAGAGGTGTGAGTTCCTGACGACGGCCCTCGCTCTGTTCGGCTCGCACTCGCGTCAGATGGGCCTGAAGCCCAATGAAGTCATCGTCATCACGATGTCCATCATCGGCGAGGCTGCCGGGGTCAACGAGGACACCGAGCAGGCGGCCGGTGCGCTGATCTCAAACCGCGAACATGAATAAACCGTAATAAAACATATGGGCAACGCGAGATATGAAGAAGCCTGCGAGGCGGTGAAACCGCTCAAGGGGACAGACCCCAAGCGGATACTGTTTGTGTGCTTGGGCAACATCTGCCGCTCGCCGGCGGCACACGGCATCATGGAGGACCTCGTGCGCGAACGTCACGCCGAAGACCGGTATGTCATCGACTCGGCCGGACTCTACTCGGGCCACGCCGGCGACCTGCCCGACAGCCGCATGCGGGCGCACGCCATACGCCGGGGCTATAAGCTCACTCACCGAGCGCGCCCCGTGAAGGCCTCGGACTTCGACAACTTCGACCTCATCGTGGCCATGGACGACAGCAACTATGACCGGCTGAGGGGCTTCGCGCCGACAATAGAGGCCCGCGACAAGGTTGTCCGAATGGTCGACTTCACCCGCAGCCATCCCTACTTCGACTGTGTCCCCGACCCCTACTATGAAGGGGCCGAGGGTTTCGAGACGGTCCTCGACCTCCTCGAGGACGGCTGCGCCGGCCTCTTCGACGCCCTCGAGTAACCTACATCTGCCACTACACTGTCTAAACCATATCGGACCGAAGAGTGTCATAGTAGAAAGGGGAGGGGCGAACCTAAGACCCCGTTTCAAAAAAAGAAAGGAGTGACTATGAAAAAGAAATTGATGACACTGGCGGCCGCCGCCATGATAGGGCTGACGGCTTTCGCCGGAGCGAAACCTGAATTCCCCGGTGGACAGAAGGCGCTGGACGAGTATATCAGCTCTAACCTGAAATATCCCGAGCGGGCAAAGAATCAGGAAATCGAGGGAGTCATCCAGGTGCAGTTCACCGTCAACGCCGACGGCACCATCGGCTCGATAAAGATTGTGCGCCTGCTCGACCCCGACCTTGAGGCCGAGGCAATCCGCCTTGTGAAGAACATGCCGAACTGGATACCCGCCGACTCGGGAGCCGCCACGGCCACGGTCGACATCCCGTTCCTCATTCCGGGCGAAGACTGAATCCCTGCCTAAAGAAGACTGAACTCCACGTAAACTAAGACTGAACCCCCGAAAACATTGAGTATGGGCGAGAAGAGACGGAGCCTCCCTGCGCGTATCCTGAAGTATGTCACACTGACTTTGGGTGGCATACTTTGCCTCATTGTGCTCGCCTTAGTGGGGGTGACGTTCTGGCTCAACCCCGAGCGGCTGACGCGCCTCGTCAACGAGAAGGGTTCGGAATACCTTAAGGCCGACGTGCGTGTCTCCAACCTGAGGTTCACCCTCTGGAGCTCCTTCCCGAGGCTGTGCTTAGTGGCCGACTCCATCTCCCTGCGCTCGCGCACGCTCGACTCGCTGCCCGAGGCGACACGCCGCCTGCTCCCCGAGGGAGCCGACGTGCTCGGCGGATGCGGCCGCTTCAGCGGCGCCGTAAACCTGCGCTCCCTGCTCAAGGGCGACATACGACTCCACAACGTCGAGATTGACGACTTCAGCCTAAACCTGGTCGCCGTCAACGACTCGATAGACAACTACTCAATATTCCCCGAGACCGACAACTCGAAGACCAGGATACCCAAGATGTCGGCCAACCTCATCGAGCTGCGCAGCCCCAAGACCATTTCATACCGAAGCCTTCAGTCGGGCCTGAACGGCAGGATACAGCCGAAGGTCATCAGCCTCAAGGAGGACTCCGTGAAGGGTCCGAAGAAGGACGTATACGACCTCGTGCTCTCCGGAAACGTAAACATGGCTGTCGACTCGCTCGCCATACTGACCGACTTCCCCTTCTCTCTCGACGGTAAGGTCAACCTGCACTTCGACCCCTTCGGGATTGTCTGCAAGGACTATAGCATCGGCCTGGGCAACGTCGAGACTCAGGCCTCGGTGAACTTCGTGGCCGGCAGCTCCCCCGGCATCAGGGACCTCTCGTTCCAGGTCAAGTCCTTCCACCTCATGAAGCTCTTGGGCTATCTCCCGCCGGAGGTGCTGCCTCAGATTTCGGGTCTCGACGCCGACGTGATGGTCAACGCCTCGGCACGCCTCACGCGCCCGTATCACTTCTCCTCGTCGTCGCTCCCCTCGGTAGAGGTGCGCTTCTCCGTCCCTGACGGCGACGTGCTCTATACCGTCGAGGGCGGGGGCCGCTACTCGGTGCGCCACATAGGCCTCAACGGCGTCTTCATGTTCAACGGCGACGACCCGGCCTCAAGCTACATCTCCATACCCGGCTTCGACGTCGTCGGGGAGGGTATGGACCTCCAACTGCGCGCGCGTGTCGACGACATGCTGGGCTCGCCCAAGGTGACGGCCAGTGTCGAGGTGGCCTCGCGTATAGAGAACCTGAGACGCTATTTCGCGGTGCTGGAGCCCTTCAGGCCGGCCGGAGATGTCTCGGTCACCACAGACCTCTCCTTCATGCTCCCCACATACACCTCGACAACGCCCGAGGATGTGAGCGTCAGCGGCCGGGTGACGATGAAGGACGCCAAGTTCTGCGTACCCGCTGCCGGCGCCAAGGCGCAGGCCCGCGACCTTGTGCTCGACTTCAACTCGAAGATGCCCACCCTCTCGGACACCGTCACCTCAATCCCCGCCGACATAAAGGGAAAACTCGGTAACGTCGTCTTCACCATCGGTGGCAAGGAGGTCACCCGCCTGTCGGTCAAGGACCTCGACTTCGCGGGGAGCGTCCGCAGCTCCGACGGTCCGTCGGGGAGCCCCGACTCACTGAGCGTCGCCCTCAAGGCCTCGCGCTTCGACCTGAGGCGCGGCGGTCTGGACTTCACTCTGCGCAACTTCATGACCGACATGCACGTCGCTCCTGAAGACATCCGCATACCCAGGCCGGAGGGATTCCGGTTCGCCGACGAGGCCATGCTCCGGCAGCTTCCGCACACGCGCGAGCTGCTGACGTTCAACGTCTCCGACAGCCTGAAGAGCATGCTGAGGAGCGTCAACTTCAACGGACGCCTCAACCTCTCGGACGGTGTCCTGCATATACGCGACTATCCCGCCGAGGTGAGGCTCGGCCGGTGTGCCGTCAGATGGAGCACCGACTCGATAGCCATAGACAGGTTCTCGTTCAGCTCACAGCAGAGCTCGCTCGTCCTCTCGGGCGGAGTCTCGAACCTGCGCCAGTACCTGACATGGCCGGGGCAGTCGAGCCTTGTAGCAAGGCTGCACGCCGACATAGACACGCTCAACATCAACCAGCTCGCCAAGGCCTATGAGAAGGCCGTCGCCACCGCCGGACTCGGTATGTCGAGGGCCGACAGTATCGCGGCCGCCAAAAAGCGCGAGGAAACCTATGCCCATCAGGACACCACAGCCCTCATCCTCCCGCGTAACATCAACGTGAGCGTAGATATGACGGGCCGCGAGGTCATCTATACCAACCTCTTCTTCAGCGGCATGAAGACGCGTCTGTCGATGGCCGACGGCATCCTGAGGCTCGGCGACCTGCAGATGCAGGCTACCTTCGCCGGAGCCGGCGTGAACCTCGTCTACGACACCTCGAACATCGAGAACATCGCCCTCTATGGCGACGTGGCCATCACGGACCTCGACCTGCTGAAGATGTATGCCAAGTTCCCCTCGATAGAGCGCAACTTCCCCGAGGTGCTGAACCTCTCGGGCCAGCTCTCGCTCAACGCCGACTTCAACCTCGGCGTCTACCCGACTATGACGGCCGACGTCCCCGGATTCACCGCACGCGTAGGGCTCAACGGGCAGCAGCTGAAACTACATCAGACCGAATTCATCCACCATATCGTGAGGATGATGCTCATCTTCTCTCACGATGATATCCATATAGCCGACATCAACATAGCCGGCAACGTGCATGACAACCTCCTGGAACTCTATCCGTTCAACCTCGACTTCTCGCGCTACAAGCTGAAGCTCGAGGGCCTCAACAACTTCAACGGCGACCTTTACTATCACATCGGTGTGGAGAAATCGCCGATTCCGTTCAAGTTCGGCATCGAGGTCGAGGGCCAGTATCACCACCCGAAGCTCCGCTTCACCGGAGTCGGCTGGGACCGCAAGAAGGCTGTGGGAATCACCTCGCACATCCTGGAGTCCGGAAGCTTCAACTTTGTCCACTATGCCCGCAAGGGGATGAAGGCCTTTGTCCACGAGGCTGCCAAGTCGCCCGAACGCGACGACAC
>CAZUAK010000027.1:12712-19119 GCA_964618395.1 uncultured Sangeribacter sp. | reverse complement strand
GGAAGAGCACGAGCACGGCGTTCATGATATAGTATCCGAAACGCTCGCCCATGTTACTCAACGCTGCCGGAATCAGTCCTTTAGGTTGGTTTGCAAACATGATGTTTAGGTATTAGATGATTAAATTGTTTTTTTGGAGGGGGCTGCGGGTTGCAAACCCGCAGCGACGGAATCAGGAGGGATCGGGAGGGATCAGGAGAGATCGGGAGGGATCAGGATTGTTGTAGGGTCGCGGCCTGCCGCGACCGCTGAACTGCCCAGCGATCAGGCGTCGAGCAGCTTGAACGCCTTGGCGTAGTTCTTGATCTGCTTGACCATGGCCACCAGACCGTTTGAGCGCGTGGGCGAGAGGTGCTCTTTGAGGCCTATCTTGTCGATGAAGTAGAGGTCGGCGTTCAGGATCTCGTCCGGGGTGTGGCCCGAAAGGACGCGCAGAAGCAGCGCGACGATGCCCTTGACGATGAGGGCATCCGAGTCGGCATCGAAGTTAATCTCCTTGTTCTCACCGCGTTTCGCATCTATCCACACGCGGCTCTGACACCCTTCGATGAGGTTCTCGGGGGTCTTCTCGTTCTCGGGGAGCGCGGGGAGCGTGTTGCCCAAGTCGATGATATATGCGTAACGGTCCATCCAGTCAGTAAGGCCGGAGAACTCTTCGATGATTTCGTCTTGTGTCTCGTTTATTGTCATTTCCGTGTCGGTTTTCACGGGCCTCGTTCCGGGTCGGAACGGCGTCCCGATATTCATTTGGCAAAAATACAAAAAATATTCCATCACCACAAATTTTGTAATTTAAGGAATATTAACTAATTTCGCGAACGTTAACAGATCCGATAATGGTCAACGTCTTTTCAAGAATGCATCCCGTCGCGAAGGGATTGCTTGTCGCAGGCCTGGCAGTGGTCGGTGGAGGTCTCTGGTATCTCGTGACCAACGCCAAAGTTGAGCCGGTAGAGCCGCTCGAACCGGAGGCGGTAGAAGAGTATCACGCCGATAACGACATAGTCATGACGCTGCGCAGCGTCATGGACTCTTTCGCCGGAGGGGACACGATAGCGGCCGAGGATTACGGCTTCACCGGAGTACTGACCGACGGCGAGGGCCGGCCGCTCTACACCGACACCTCCGGAGGACCCGGCGAGTGGGAGGTCACCGTAGCCGGACCCTCAGAGCTGAAGATATCGAACCTCCACCTGGGCGACCTCATCCCCGGTCAGCTTGAGCGTTATCTGATAGACAACCTCGGCCTCACCGAGGTCTCCGCCCCAGGAACGCGCGCCGACGGCCGGCGTCCAGTACGCGACGCCCGGCTCAAGGAGGGGGGTGAGATACGCAACTATACCGACAGCGTCTGCGTGGTCGAGTATTATGTCCGGCCCGCCCTGACGGCCACCGGCAAGGAGGGCCCGCTTGTCACCATCACGCTGCGGCCCCTCCCGAGTTGAGCGTATGACCCGGGCGGGTGAAAGGGGTGTATAATTTTCACCCCTGTTTGTTTGTCTCTGTGGCCGAAAAGCGTTAATTTTGCAGCGTGTTCGCAGGCCTCTCCGACGTGGAGGGCCGGCGGCCTCAAATCAAGACCAGTCCCAATGGAAAATAAAGTCAGAGTCAACGGCATGACCTTTGTGCCGTATCTCAAGGAAGAAGACATAAAACGTGAAATAAAGCGTATCGCCGGCGACCTCCGCCGCGATCTCGAAGGGAAGGACCCCGTGTTCCTCTGCGTCCTCAACGGCGCCTTCATCTTCGCCTCGGACCTATACCGCGAGGTGAACATCCCCGAGAGCGTCATCACCTTCATGCGCTACAAGAGCTATGAAGGGACCTCGTCGACAGGGAACGTGAAGCAGATAGGCGACCTATACGAAGACATCAAGGGGAAGGATGTCGTCATCATCGAGGACATCGTCGACACCGGCCTGACGGCGGCCCACATGATAGAGGACATCAAGAAACGCGAGCCGGCCTCTATCCGCTTCGTCACCCTTCTGCACAAGCCCGAAAGCTCGCGCAACGGCTTCAAGCCCGACTATGCCGCCTTTGAAATCCCGCCGAAATTCATCATCGGCTACGGACTCGACCTCGACGGCAAGGTCCGCGGACTCAAAGACATATATGTCCTCGAAGAAGAAGACTGAACCAAACCGAAGACAGACACCATAAAAGACGAAAGAGGCGCGGCCGGAAGCCGCGTCTTGAAAACTCTCCACGAACAATATGTTGAACATGATACTTTTCGGCGGTCCCGGCAGCGGCAAAGGCACGCAGTCGGCCCGTCTGATTGACAGATACGGTCTGTATCACATCTCCACGGGCGAGGTCCTGCGCGACCATATAGCACGCGGAACCCAGCTCGGAAAAGTCGCCGACTCCTTCATCTCCAAGGGCAACCTCATCCCCGACGAACTGATGATAGACATCCTTGATGCCGAGCTCGACAATCCCCAGGCCGCCAACGGCGTGATTTTCGACGGCTTCCCCCGCACAATCCCGCAGGCCGAGGCCCTCGACCGCATCCTGGCCAAGCGCGGAGGCAAGGTCGACGCCGTAATCGGTCTCGAAGTCCCCGAGGAGGAGCTCACCGACCGCCTGATTAAACGCGGCCTTGAAAGCGGCCGCACCGACGACAACTCTGAGGTCATCAAGAAGCGCCTCGAAGTCTATCACCGTCAGACCGAGCCCCTGAAGGCCCATTATGTCGGCAAGGACCTCTACCTCCCCGTCGAGGGCATCGGCGTGGTCGAGGAAATCTTTAAGCGCATAACCTCGTCTCTCGAAGACAAGACCGGCGCCAAACCCCGTCCCAGGGGCTGAAGACGATACAGAAAAAGCGGGCTTAGCCCGCTTTTTTCATTCCCCACCGTTTTTTCATTCCCCACCGTAGAGGATAAAAATCGCCCTTACCGTAGAGGGAAAAATATCGCGTTCAGACCTTGATGCCCAACTTCCGCAAAAGAATCAGTTTTTTCCTGCCCGGAACATCGCGAAGATAGTTCCCGGCGGGAAAATCCGTATATTGACCCCGCATCCGCTTATAGTCCCTGTGGGCCTTCAACACAGCCTTGGCGTTCGGGATGTCCAGCTTGACGGCAAACATGAAGAAGGCCAGCGTGTCGGCCAGGCGACGCACGAACAGAAGGCGCTTCCCCTCGCGCTCCGGCATATTCTTCAGCAGCATCAGGAGGTTGTTGCGGAAGTTCAGATAGGTCTTTTTCGGGTTGTCCTTCGGCAGCGACGCGCCTCCAACATGATAAACCTCCGCTCCGGGCACGAACCAAACTCCCCGGCCCGCCCCTATCATGCGCAGGCAGAGGTCAATCTCCTCCATGTGGGCGAAAAACGAGGCGTCGAGTCCGCCGACTTCAAGGTATACCGACCGTCGCACCATCAGGCAGGCCCCTGACGCCCAGGCGACACGCACCGGGGCGTCGTCATACTGGCCCTTGTCGGTCTCCAATTCATCGAAGACACGACCGCGGCAGTAGGGATACCCCAGGCGGTCGAGCAGTCCGCCGGCAGCGCCGGCATACTCGAACCTGGTCCGGTCGTGAAACGACTTTATCTTCGGCTGACACGCCCCGGCGTTCACGTCTGCCTCCATGAAACGGAGCATAGGCTCGTACCACCCCTCGGTCACCTCGACGTCAGAGTTCAGAAGCACTACAAACTCAGCCTCCGTCTCGCGGATTGCCCGGTTATAGCCCTCGGCGAACCCGTAATTCTCCGGGAAGCGTATCAGCCCCACGCCGGGACAGTTGCGCTCCACCCACTCCACAGAGTCGTCAGTCGAGCCGTTGTCGGCCACGATAAGCCTCACCCCCTCCCCTCGGGTATATTTCTCGGCAACCGGGAGAAACTGCTCGAGCAGCTTCCGGCCGTTCCAGTTCAATATGATGACAGCGAGTTTCATAAGCGATATCCGTCTTCCTGAATCAGTTTGAGCAGTGCGTCGAGGGCCTCTTCATCGGGAATGTTCTTGACGATAAGCTCCTTTCCGCGATAGATGCTGACGCGGCCCGCCCCGGCTCCGACAAAGCCGTAGTCTGCGTCGGCCATCTCGCCCGGCCCGTTGACGACACACCCCATGACGGCTATCTTCAGGCCCTTCAGCCCGGCGGTCGCCTCCTTTACGCGCCTGAGGTTCTTCTGCAGGTCGAACAGGGTGCGTCCGCAGCTCGGGCAGCTGATATACTCCGTCTTGCTCATCCGCAGGCGCGTCCCCTGGAGGATTCCGAGCTCCAGCCTCTCGACGGTTTCGCGGCTGAAAGCCGGAGCCACGACCTGAATGCCTGAGGCGTAGCCGCTCAGCAGCAACGACCCGAAGAGCATACCGGCCTCGACTTGAAGCTCCTCCTCGTCTGCCGTGTCGAACTTCAGCGACACAATGACCGGGTTGGTCCCCCCGAGGGCGGTGAAGCGGTCTATCCAGCTCTTGAGCTCACCAGCCGCGTGGCGGTGTGAGGAGGTCAGCACGACGGGAAGGCGGTCGCCGAAGAGGACCGGCTCAGCGGAGGCATCGGCTCGGTGCCACTGCGCAGGAATTTCGGAGAAGTCCGCCGTCATGGCCAGGTATCTCTGTCCCCCCGCCTCGGGCGGAAGCGGCGCGGAGAAGTCACGTGCGTTACCCTCCCTGACCGTTTGCGGGTCCGGAATAGGGGAGTGTCCCTTCACCTGCTCCACAAACCGGACAATGCGTTTGGCCACCGGTATCTCCACCTCCGGGTCCTCAGAGAGGGAGACGCGGATGGTGTCGCCGAGTCCGTCGAGAAGCAGCGCGCCGATTCCGATGGCGCTCTTCACGCGTCCGTCCTCGCCGTCGCCCGCCTCGGTCACGCCGAGGTGAAGCGGGAAGTTCATCCCCTCGCGGGCCATCTCACGGTCGAGCAGCCTCACGGTCTCGACCATGACCCCCGTGTTGGAGGCCTTGATGGAGATGACGATATTGTCGAATCCGCGCTTTCGCGCCACCCTGAGATACTCCATCACAGACTCGACCATCCCCTTGGGCGTGTCGCCGAAGCGGCTCATTATGCGGTCAGAGAGTGAGCCGTGGTTGACGCCGAGGCGCACGCATACGCCCCGCTCCTTACACAGTTCATAGAACGGGGTGACGGCCTCGTCGATGCGCTCCACCTCGGCCGCATATTCCTCGTCGGTGAAGGTGAGTTTCTTGAACACGCGCCCAGGGTCGGCGAAGTTCCCCGGGTTTATGCGTACCTTGTCACACGTCCCGGCCGCGGCGAAGGCGGCGCGGGGGTTGAAATGCACGTCGGCCACGAGAGGGACGTCACACCCCTTTTCGCGCAGCAGGCGTTTGATTTCGGCCATGTTCTCCGCCTCGCGCACCCCCTGTGTGGTCAGGCGGACAATCTCGCCCCCCGCCTCGGCTATGCGCAGGGCCTGATCGGCCGAGGCCTGTGCGTCGGCGGTGTCGGTGTTGGTCATCGACTGGACGCGTATCGGGTTGTCGCCCCCTATCTCCACGCCTCCCGCTTTGGCGACAGAGGAGTGGCGGCGCTTGTAGTTATATCTTGACATGATGTTCTTTCAGTTTAAATACAAGTTAAATACAAGTCGTTTGGGAGAGGAGGGGAGAAGGTGTATCGGCCGGCTCCCCGGAGTCTGTCATAACATGGTCATGAACCAGACGGAGAAGTAGCCCACGACTCCACCGCAGAAGACCTGCATAGGGGTGTGGCGTCCGAGCCAGATGCGCGACGCGCCGAGAAGTCCGGTGAGGACCATCCAGATGACCAGCCAGGTCTCCGTCGGCCCGTAGTTGCCCCCTTCGGCATAGAGACGGGCGAGGAGGGCGAGCACTCCGGCCATGGCTGCGCTGTGGGCCGAAATCTTCCACCAAAAATTCACGATGAGGTTCACCGTGCCGGCCACGGCACCGCCATAATAGAAGCCCGCTATCCAGAGCGGCAGGCCGAGGCGTTGGCACCAGTAGCCCGAGCCGGCGAGTACCGCGATAGAGATGAGGTAGGGTATGGCGCGTTCCTTGCGGCCGTTCAGCCCTATGTCCTCAATGAGTTTCAGACGCTTCATAAGCAGGACGAGCAGCATCGGCAGGATGATGTCCAGACAGAAGAAGAGTCCGGTAAGCTGCCACTTCACCGAAGAGGGGAGCAGGGCGAGGATGGAGAGTCCGAAGAGGAACCAGAGGCCGAACAGAGGCATGTTGAGCGGCACGAGGACCCATGACAGGGCCGTCGAGACGATGTCCATCGCGCGGACGGTGCCCGGTGAGAACTTCGGACCGCAGTCGGCCTCTTCGGGCTCGGCTGGCTCGGCGGGGAGCTGGGGCGGGGCCGGACTCACCGGGGCTTGTCGCTCCTCAGCGGAGACCTCCGGCTCTTTCCGGTCGTCAGAGTATTTGGGGAAGAAATCGTTGTTCATTTTTT
>CAZUAK010000027.1:0-12612 GCA_964618395.1 uncultured Sangeribacter sp. | reverse complement strand
TTTCCTTTTTCCTTTAGGATTTGACGAAGCCGTGGGGGATGGGACTCTCGAAGTTCATGTCCTTGCGGGTCACGGGGTGGACGAAGCGCAGGGTGCGCGCGTGGAGCGCAAGGCGGTTCAGCGGATTGGTCCGCGCTCCGTACTTGCGGTCGCCCGCTATGGGGTGGCCTAAGAGCTTGGAGTGTACGCGGATCTGGTTCTTTCGGCCCGTGTCGAGCGAGAACTCCACCAGCGTGTAGTTGCGTCCGCGCTTGAGCACCTTGTAGCGCGTGACGGCCAACTTGCTGCCCGGTTCCGGCTCGTCTACCGAGTAGACCTCGTGCTGCGAGGTCTCGTTCAGATAGCTTTTTATGATACCCTCATCCTTCTCCACGATACCCTCGACCAAGGCTACGTAGGTGCGGTCGAGCACCATGTTGTTCCAGTTATGCTGCATCGTCTCCTTGGCCTCGATGGTCTTCGCGAACATCATCAGTCCCGAGGTCTGGCGGTCCAGTCGGTGGACGATAAAGATTTTCTGGGCCGGATCCACCTCCTTGACATAGTTGCGCAGAATCGAATATGCGGTGTCGACCTTCTTGGCCGAGTCGGTATCGACCGACAGCAGGCCATAACCCTTGTCGACAACAATGATATCGTCATCTTCATAGACCAGTTTCAGGCGCGGGTGCTTGAAGACGATGAACGGGCGCGTGAGGTTGAGCACCACCGTGTCGCCCGGCTTGACCGGTGTGTCGAAGGCCGAGGTGACGGTGCCGTTGACCATCAGGTGGCCGAATTTCAGCCACTTCTTCAGGTCATTGCGTTTCGCATCCTTCATCATCGAACCGATAAACTCGAGAAGGCCCATGGTCTGCTCGGTGCGGTTCTCGAATCGGAGTATCTTGTCGGGCATCACAAAGCCCCGGTTGGCTCCGCGCCCGTGATTTCTATCATTTCGTGTTTTCATAACTATCTATATAACGTTCCTTTGTCGAAAAAGGACGGCAGTACTGACTTTCATTGACTCAAAAAAAGCGTCACGGCTGAGGTTCCTTGACTGAAACGGGCCGGGATTTCACCGTAAAAGGCCGTGGAGGGTTGATCTCACGGCGGAGCAGGGCGGCGGCGAAACGGCACCGCAGACACTGGCTGCGGTCACAGTATTCGCGCCTGAGCTGGATGAGGGCCTGGCTTTCCATGGCGTTCTCCGGGGTGAGGCCGAAGTCGCCCCACTTCGCGATGATTGAGTTTTTCTCCGGTTTAAGCTGATAGAGTATGTCGAGGGCCTTCTCGCCCGCCTCCACGTCTGCCACACGCGAGGCCGAGGCGTAGATATAGGGAGCCGCGACATTTATGAGCAGGAGGTCGATGCTCGGCTTGGAGAGCGACGGCGCACTCTTCGGGGCCGGAAGGCCGAAGGTATAATGGTCGTACCAGTAGCCGGTGAGCCGCCATGACCCGAAAAGGTTACGCAGGAGGTCCGGCGAGGAGGCGTATGCCTTGAGGAGCCCCGGCAGCGGAAAGGAGCCGGCCAATGCTGTGGCGAGGAAGGCTATCCGGCGTTCCGGAAAATTGCGGGGTCTTGTCCTGGCGAAGCGCCAGATGTTCTCCGGGATGGGCGAGAGACCGTATTTGGCCGCAAGGAAGCGGTATTCCGCCCTGAGCTTCATGGTATATTCGTCTCCCCCCTCGGCCGGGATGAGTCCGGCCTGACCGAAGAGTAGTGCCTCAAGCTGGAAGAGGTTGTCAGAGTGGCGGAGAAGGAAGTTCAGCGGGAGGCTGCGGGCGAGAATCTCAAAGGGTTCGGCGTTTATGCCGAAGCCCAGGCCGCGGGCGAGGGTGATGAAGGCAGCCGTGTTCCAGTCGCCTCCGGCGCGTTCGAGTGAGTCGAGGATTCGCCGTGACTTGGCCTGCAGGCGTTCGACGCCGAGACTCTGTATCCAGTCGGCCGTGGTCAGCCGGCTCAGTGAGGAGAGGCCCGCGCCGCAGCGGATGCTGCTCAGCCCCGACTTCAGTTCCTTGTAGGTCATATAGAATCCGTCGGGGACCGGCAGTTCTATCTGGGGGATGAGGCTGTTGTCGGTGCGGCGGACCTCGCGGTCAGAGTGCCCGACGACATGGAGGATGACCGAGTCATAGAGGGGGTCGTTCTGGTGGTTGTGGCGGTACCAGTCCGAGGCGCGTTCATGGAGCTCCACGTTGCCGACCCACTCGGTGCCGTCAATCCTGATTTTGGAGTTGAAGAAATCGGGACCCGCATCGGGGTTTGACAGACCCGGGTCGATGACGTCGAGGCGCTCTCCGGAGTCAAGCGTAGGCTTGAGTCCGAAGAGTCGGCTTTTCCACAGATAATGCCATACCAGCTCCATATACTTGTGAAAATCGGTGCCGGGGGGACACCCCGTTTACCCGACCCGAAAAGGGGCCGGAGCGGAGAAAAATCCGCGGCCCGGATGTGTAAGCGAGAGTGTGAAAAACACCCTCAGATATGTTAAAAATTCTACAAAGTATTGATATTCCCCAAAAAAGGTTTACCTTTGTAGCGTGTTTTTCATAGTATTTATTTTTTATGAAGGAAGTGTCTATCTCTTTGTGAAAAGGGGTAGACTTTTCTTTTAGACCCCGTTTCAAAAAAATGGCGGTCTTATCCCCTCATGGCTCCGCCGAGGAAGAATCCGAAGAGCATGATGCCGAGGCAGACCGTGATGCCGGTCCACATCCGGGCCTTGCGCGAGGCGTCGTGGGCCTGTGTCTTTAGCTCGGTGGCCTCGGAGGCCTCGGAGGTCTGCGTGGCCTGACGCCACAGGGTGCGGGTCCGGAAGGAGAAGTAGATGGCCACGAAGCCGACCAGCGGACAGCAAAGGATGGTCGCCAAAACCGCCCAGACGAGATACGACTGCGGCTCACTGTTTATGTCCTCGGTCTCCTGACGCGGAGGTGTCGTCGGGATTTTCCCCGATTTGTAGACCATGCGCCGGAAGGCCTGCGGGATTTCGTCGAGCCTCTGGCGCTCCTCGTCGGTCAGTCCGTCGTCCGGGGCCTGCTGCTCTTCGGACTCGGGGGTCGAGGGCTTAGCCGGCATCTCGACGGTCCCCGGGTGCTGGAGCGCGGCGATGCGCTGGCGGAAGTAGCGGCAGATGTCGGCCACATCCTCAGCCTTCTCCCAGTCCTTCATTCCCTTTGTCCATACGTAGGTAGAGGGTGTGACGCCGGCCTGGGCCAACTCATCGAGGGTATAGGGACCCTTGCGGGTCCCCTCTATCATTGCGTAGTATTTCATGTCAGAGTGCCCCTAACGTCCCGATGAAAAAGAAGGCGATGCAGGCGAGGAAGCCGAGACCGGTGACGACGTAGCTGATGATGGTCCATGTCTTGGCGTTAGCGTCGAGGCGTTCGCCCTCGTTGTAGTCTCCGCGGTCGAAGGCACTGTTGGCGTTGCTCGCCTGGATGATGCCCACCACGCCGAGTATGCCGCCGATACAGGAGAAGAGGAATCCGATAACCGTCGCGATGATGGCGGCCGTCATCCACTGAGAGCGGCGGTAAGTCTGGGGGTTGTGGGGGGCGTAGGGCTGTTGGTAGCCGGGAGTCTGAGGCTGACCGTAAGGTTGACCGTAAGGCTGCTGATAGCCGGTCTGGTATCCCGGAGGGGGTGCCTGCTGAGGACCCTGTTGAGGTGCGGCCTGGGGCCCGGGTTGCACGGGCTCTTGGAGCAGTGCCGCCAATTCAGGCACATTGCCCGCGCGTGTCCAGTCAGGCAGACCCGGGTGCCACACGATAGACCCGAGGTTCAAGCCGTTGCGGAGCAGCTCCTCGACCGTCATGGGGCCGACCTGCTGTCCGTCTTTGATGATATAATAGATGGTTTCCATTTTCAAAAAGTATTCTTCAGTTCCCTTTTAGTCTTTGTCCCCTTCTTACTTTATTCTAAGCCCCCTCTCATCCTTTATTCTAAGCTCCCTCATATCCACGTTTTCTGAAACGGAGACATCATTCCTCGATTCCCAAAACCTGTTCAATGGTGAAGTTGATGAAGCGGTTGTAGAGCCACCCCTGGTGAATGTACGGCCTCAGGCGGTCTTCGAGGCCCTTGAGGTCATAGAACGAGTCCGGGACGTTCGAGCTGGCACCGAATATGCGCGGGCGCAGATAGTCGATATACTCCCAGTTCTTGTCATATCCCTTCGGGGCGGTCTTGAGCTTGTCCATCCCCAGTTCGTGATAACACTCCTTGAACTCCGTGTTCTCCACAATCTCGCGATACTCGTCTATGTCGTCATACACGCTCTGGCGCACCGCCTTGAGGATACGGGGCTCCATCCAGCCGGTTCCGCAGCAGATAAGGGAGTTTCCGGGTTCGAGGTGGAAGTAGTATCCGAGCGTGTCTCCCTTCTTGCCGGTCTGAGGGTTGACAAAGATGCCGATATGTGTCTTGTACGGCGTCTTGTCGGGCGAGAAGCGGGTGTCTCGGTAGATGCGGTATGTGCAGTCGGCCACAGAGAGGCGCAGCGCCCGCGGGTCCACCTCGGCCACAAGCCCAATGAGTAGTCTGGTCAGCTCGTCGGCCTTGGCCTTCACTTCGAGATACTCCTGTTTGTGAGCCTGGAACCACTCCCTGTCGTTGTGGCGGCTCAGCTCGCGAAGGAATTTGAATATTTCTTTCATTTCAGCCTCACTTTTTTCAGTTTACGCGGATTTTGCGGAAGGCGGTTCCGTTGTCGGCTCCGGTCAGTGTGACGATATACCATCCCTTGGGGCAGTCCGAAAGGTCTATCGAGGCGGGTGAATACTCACCCCAGACCATCAGTCCGTCGAACGTGTACACACGTGCCTCCTTGACGGGGGTCGCGGCTGAGAAGAACCAGACGTTGCCCTCGTTGCGCCACTCCACATCGAGTTCGGGACCCTTCACGCCCGACTCCTTGATTACGGTCGAGGGAAGTTTTCCCTCCTCGACGCCCTGGAAGTAGAGCGCGGGGCGGAAGTCGCCGTCCTTTCCGTAAAACTCGGCATCCGGAACGCGTATCATCACTTCATGACGGCCAGCCTTGACGGCACCGAGATGAATCTCGCGGATGGGCACCGCCTGGCCGGGACACCAGTTGTTCCACTCCCAATCCTCATCGGGGAGGGGACGGGTGGTGTATATTCCGTTGGGCTGGGTATTGTAGACGCGGTACGGCTCACAGGATATGCCGCCGGGCGTGTAGACAAGCTCAATGTCACCGTCCATATACACAAGGTGTTCACGGCGGACATACTCCTCGCCGTTCTCACCCGCGCCGTGGTTGGTGTTGATGAGGACAATCTTGGCGTCGGTGACATCGGCCGGAACTTCGAACGCCCAGGTCTTTGTGGTGATGCCGAGGGTGTCTGTGGCCACCTCCTTATAGTTGTTGAAGTTCACCGGTCCGTGCTCTTCGGTACGCACCGTGGCGATGGGGACGACGTGCTGACGCGGTTCCATGACCAGAGCGTCGGAGGCCGGCTCGTAAGTGAAGGTCGAGGTAAGCTTGAAGACGTCGTTCCGGTCGGCGCAGCCGCGAATCTGAGAGTTGGCGGCGTATGGCACACCGAAGATATAGGCCTCGAGCCAGAGGTCATATTCGGCGTGTATGGCCGGATCGCGCAGAATCAGCCCCAAGTCCGGCAGCTCGTAGTGGTAGGGCACCTCGTCGGGTTGCTTGTTCTTGTTCATGAACGGGGTGATGTAGCGGGCAATCTCTATCTTCTTTTCGACAGTGGTCGGGTCATAGCTCGCGCTCCCCTTTGGGACGAAGGCGAGAGAGATGGAGGCGTGACGGTCATAGTTGTCGCAGAGCGCGCCGAGGATGAGGTCCAGTTCGGTGTTCTCTCCCACGGAGCGGCAGAACTCCTCTGTCAGCCGTATGGAATAGGTGTGGTTGCGGAAGCGGAAGATTCCGTCCTCCTTACCCTCGTCGAAGAGGAAGCCGGTCTGATAACCGTCATAGAAGACGGTTCCGTCATAGTGGGTCGTCGAGAGCCGTTCGGCACCCTTCGCCATTCCGGCGCAGAGGGCAGTCAGTGTCAGCACGGCGAGAAGTAGTATCTTGTTCATGGTTGTTTGTGGGTTATGAGCTCTGTGAGAACTGTGAGAACTGTGAGAACTGTGAGAACTGTGAGAACTGAGAGAACTGAGAGAACTGAGGTCTGTGAGAACTGAGAGGTCTGTGAGAACTGAGAGTTCTGTGAGAACTGTGAATTGAGAACTGTGAATTGTCAGAAGACATAGTCGGTCGAGGTGACGATGAACTCCGTGCGGCGGTTTATCTGGTCGGCCGCCTCGCGGTCTTCCTCGTTCTCGAGGGCGTTGATGAAGTCTTCGGTCAGCGTCACTCCCTCTTCAAACTGCGGGAACTCCTTGTTTATCCTCTTGGTGACCGTCTTGGGAACACTCTCGCCATAGCCTTTCCATGTCAGGCGGTCGGAAGGTATTCCGTGTTCGACAAGATAGTCCACCACACTCTTGGCGCGACGGTCCGAGAGTGCCATGTTATACTCGTCAGACCCCATGCGGTCAGTGTGCGAACCCATCTCTATCGAGACGTGGGGATTGTCGCGCAGCATGGCTATCAGCTCGTCGAGGGCATCCTTTGACTCGGGGCGCAGGATGGCCTGGTCGAAGTCATAGAAGATGTTCTCTATTATCTGGGGCTTGTTGATGGAGGCGAGGATGAAGTCAACGCCATATTCGGCGTCGGCATCCTCGTCATCGCTCGCGAATTCTTGCTTCTGGTTCAGATATCCTTTCGCTCCGGCCATCATGACATATTTCACACCCCGCGAGAGGCGGAACTTGAACGAGCCGTCGTCTCGGGCGACCTCCTTCTGGTTGGAGCCGTCGTCGCCGACGATACGGATGACCGCGCCGGGAACCGGTTCGTCATCCTTGTCGACGACCCAGCCGGAGATGGAGATGTTCAGCTCCGGGAGCTCGAAGGAGTATATGTGGTCATAACCCTTGCCGTCCCCGCGGTTGGAGCTGAAGAAGCCCGATTCTCCGGCCCCGAAGGTGATGCCGAAGTCGTCGCCGGCGCTGTTCATCGGTATGCCCATGTTGTCGATGCTCCAGCGGTCGCCGGTCGAGTTGAGGGTGGCGCGGAAGAGGTCGAGGCCTCCGAAGCCGGGGTGCCCGTCAGACGAGAAGTAGAGGAGCGAGTCGGTGCGCGCGTAGGGGAACATCTCGTCACCGGGAGTGTTTATCTGCGGACCGAGGTTTTCGAGTCCCCCCTTGCGTTCGTTGAGGTTGATGCGCCAGATATCCTTGCCGCCGTAGCCGCCCGGCATGTCCGAGGTGAAGTAGAGGAAACGTCCGTCGGGCGACACCGAGGGGTGGCCGACGGCTGAGATGGTGTCGGAGATGACCTCGAACTTAACGGGGGCCGTCCACGAGGCGTCGCTGCGCTTCGAGGTGTATATCTCCACGCTTGTCGGCGATGTCGGGGAACGTCGGGCGACGGTGAGGTACATTGTCTGGCCGTCGGGCGAGAAGGCCACGATACCCTCGTCATTCTCCGTGTTGAGCTCACCCTCCACGGCTTCGGGGCGTTCCCACTCTCCGCGTTCGTTCTTCTTGGCAAACCAGATGTCGCTCTTCTTCATGCCGGTGATTTCCGAGCGGTTGTTGCCCGTCACTTTCTCGTTGGTGGTGGTGAAATATATCTGGTTCAGCTCCTTGTCAAGATACATGGGAGCGAAATCGGCGCGTCGGGAGTTGAAGAGCTTCGCGTTCTTGACGACATAGCGCGTGGCCTTGTCTTTCTTGGCGGCGATGGCCTGGAGCGAGCCCTTCAGGCCCTCCTTGGCCAGCAGGTTGTCCGGTTGCCACTCAAGGAAGGTGCGGTATGCGTCGGCCGCCTCCTTGTATTTTCCGTCAGCCTGGAACGAGCGGCCCAGATAGTAGAAGACCATCGAGTCCGGATACTCGTAACGGACGGCGTTCTGGTAGGAGGCCGCGGCGCGCGCCGCCATGTTGAGCCGGCGGTAGCAGTTGCCTAACTTAAAGGCCACCTCGCCGCGCAGGGGGCGGTCCTCGCGCTTTGTCAGACGTCCGTAAATCTTCCGGTACATCTTCTGCGCCTCGAAGTATTCCCCGCGGTCAAGGGCGGCGTCGGCGTCGGCCAGCTTGACCGACTTGCAGGCACCGAGTCCGATGATGAGCGTCAGGGCTACCAATATGATGGAAAAGACTTTTTTCATTTCAGGAAGGTATTATGGACTGTTTGGGAGAGGGGGAGGTATCGGTTGTGGGGGAGAGGTGTCGGTTGTAGGGGAGAGGTGTCAGGGTCTGAAGACGAAGAGCCGCGTGGGGTCGAAGCGGGGGAGCGTCATGAGCTGGACGTCGGCCTGGCGGTCCGACAGGGTCTCTTCGGCGCGCCCCACGCGCAGTCCCCTCGCCTCGAGGGCGTTGCGAGTCGCGGTCATCGCCTTGGCCGGGGTATTGTTGTCGCGGGAGAGGTGACAGAGGAAGATGTATTTCAGCCTGTCGGTGTATATCTCGCGCAGGAAAGCGGCCGTCGCCTCGTTGTCCATGTGTCCGATGTCGGAGCGGATGCGCGCCTTCAGGTATTCGGGATAGCGGCCGAGGGTCAGCATCGTCGAGTCGTAGTTAGACTCGAAGACGAGATAGTTGGCCTGTGAGATATAGTGGCGCGCACGCGGGGTGACGGTGCCCAGGTCGGTGGCGATGACGAAGCGGCGGTTGTCGAACTCTATCGAGTAGCCGACGTTGTCGACGCCGTCATGACTGACCTCGAAGGCCGTTATCTCCATCTGCCCCACCATGAAGGGTATCTCCTTGAAGACGGCTACGTGGTAGTCGTTTATCCTTTTTGAGACATTGTGACGCTTCAGCAGCCCGTCGCGGACGCGGTTGGTGCAGAAAAGGTTGATGTGGCGGTTGTTGCGCAGAAGGGGGTAGATGTATTTCGTGTGGTCGCCGTGGTCGTGGGTCAGCAGGACCCCCTTCACGTGATGGAGGCTCAGGCCGTTGGCGCGCAGGACGTCGTCGATGATGTCGGGCTTGATGCCGACGTCGATGAGGATGCCCCCCTTCGAGGTGCCTATGTAGCATGAGTTTCCGCTTGAGCCGGAGCCGAACGAGATATAGAACAGACGGTTGTCCTCCGGCTCAGTCTTCGTGGCCGAAGCCTGTGCGGGGGGAGTCACCCGGACCTTGTCATATATGCGCTCGCTCGCTCGCCGGGGGACAGGGCGTGTCTCCCACTCCTCGAACGGGAGCTCCGGATGTTCGTCAAATTTTATCTTGCGTCTGTTCATTTCTTCCGTGGGATTGAGGCGAGGTGGGGCGCCTCTTTATGATGAGGCGAGGTTTCACGAAGAAGCCTCGCCAAATTAGTTAACGTGAGTTATGGGGGTGATGTTGTGGTCTGCCGCCCAAATGTTGTGGTCTGTAAATCAAAAATATCGCCGGGCGCTTGTCGAAGTCGTACTTGCGCGACAGCCACTCGCGTGCCGGCAGCGAGGCTATCTCCTCGTTGTCGGGGTCGGTGATGTCGGCCGCGACACATATCATCGTGTCGGGGCGCAGGGTCTCGGCCAAAGTCTTGACCATCCGGTTGTTGCGATAGGGGGTCTCGATGAATATCTGCGTGCGGTCCTTGCGCGCAGACTCAGTCTCGAGGTCGAGGATGGCCTTGCGGCGCGCGGGCGCGTCGATGGGCAGATAGCCGTTGAAGGCGAAGCCCTGGCCGTTGAAGCCGGAGGCCATGAGCGACATGAGGATGCTCGACGGACCGACGAGGGGGACGACGTCCAGCCCTTCGCGGCGTGCAATCTCTACGGGGAGCGCCCCCGGGTCGGCGACGGCCGGACAGCCGGCCTCGCTCATGACGGCCATCGGCAGCCCCTCGCGCAGCGGGTTCAGGTAGCTCGAGACCTGGCTGAGGTCGGTGTGGCGGTTCAGCTCATAGAACGTCACCGAGGCGATGTCGAAGCCCGGGTCGCAACGCTTCAGGAAACGCCGCGCCGTGCGCACGTTCTCGACGATGATGTGTTTCGTCTCGCGCAGGATGCCGATGTTGGCCGGCGGGAGGACATCGTCTATCGGGGCGTTGCTGATGGTCACCGGCGCGAGATATAATGCGGCCTTTATCTTCATCTTATTTCTCGTCGGGAAGCAGGAAGTGGTCGCCGGTGGAGCGGACGATGTTTTCGTAATACTCCTTGTTGTAGCCCGGGAACTCGGGATAGAGAGGGATTCCGTGTTCGTTATACATGAAGTTTCCGTTCTCGTCGACCTTCTTCATATTGCCGTCCATGAAGCGGACAAGCAGGTGCTGGCCGAGGTCGCGATACCGGTCGGTGGCCTCCTTGGCGATGTCGGCACCCTCCTTGTTCACCGAGCTGAGCAGGGTGGTGTAGTCCTGGGCTTCAGCGAGGGCGGCGAGGCGTTTCTCGACTTCGGGACGGCTCTGCTGGAACTTGGTCTCCAGTGAGCTCTGGACCTTGCGGATGTCTGGAATCATCAGGTCATAGCGGTTGTAGGCCTGGTTGGCCACCCATGTGTTGACCCAGAAGTTGGAGCCCCAGTCGAAGGTGTTCACGTCACCGTGGGCGAGCTCGGCGGGTATCTCGGTCATCGAGCAGTAGAAGGGCATGTAGACGCAGGTGTTGGTGTCGTCGGTGCCGAACCAGAGGACTCCGCCGACGGGGTCGGGGAGCCAGTCGCGGCTCTGGGAGACGAAGCTCCAGCCGGTCTGCTGGGTGGCGATGGCGCGCTCCATGCAGTAGGTCTTTCCGTCGACCTCAAACTCCATCGGGCGCCAGCGGTAGGGGACATGGTTCGGTCCGGCGCCGATGTCGTGGTGCATGTCGTAGGGAGTGCCCTCGAAGTGGTCGCGCATGGCCTCCTGCATCTCTGCCAGTGACACCTTGCGCTCGGGGATGATGTAGAGGGGCATCGGCTCGTCAGACTTGCCGTCAACCCATGCGAAATAGGCCTCGGCCTCCGGCTGGAAGCGACGGAAGTAGCTGTAGACGCGGGCGTCGCAGCCGCGGCGCGTGGAGACGGTGTGGTTGTCGAAGGCGTCGGCGAACGAGAAATCGGCGTCCTTGCCGGTGTAGTATCCGCGCTTGCGGGCAAAGTCGAAGAGGTCCGGCGAGTACATGACGTTCTTCTTGTCTTTATAGTTGACCTTGCGGATGCGGGGTTCGTTGGCGTGGCCCGAGATGGCGTCGTCGGGGATGCGCACCGCTACCCACACGGCCCCTTTCTCAGCTCCCTTGCCTATCATTTCGAGCACCCACAGCTCGTCCTTGTCGGCGATGGAGAACGACTCGCCCGAGGAGGCGTAGCCGTAGTCGCGCACCAGGTCGGTCATGACCTTGATGGCCTCGCGGGCTGTCTTGGAGCGTTCGAGGGCTATCTGTATCAGTGAGCCGTAGTCGATGATGCTGTTGCCGGTCGTGTCGACGAGTTCCTTGTGTCCGCCCCAGGTGGACTCGCCGATGCAGACCTGATGCTCGTTCATGTTGCCGACTACGTTATACGTGTGTGCAACCTGGGGTATCTCCCCGAGGGGCTTCCCGCTGTCCCAGTCTACGACCTTGCGCATCGCCCCTTTGGGGTGGTCGGCGGCGGGTGTGTGGGTCAGCATGCCGTAGAGGTTATGTGAGTCTGCGGCGTATGTCACCATCACCGAACCGTCGGTGGTCGCCTTTTTGCCGGCCAGCAGGTTTGTGCAGGCGTCGGCCGTGCCGACACCTGCCAACAGTGCCGCCGCGGCGGCCAATGCTATCTTGTAATCCTTCATGATGTGTGGTTTCTGTGTCTGAAAATACAAAGTTAACGAAAATTTCTGAATATCACCCACCGGCTTCCGTTTTTTACCGTGTCGTTTTTTTTGGCTAAATTTGCAGGTGGATAAAGAAATCACGGCAGCTTTGGCGTTATATAGTCATAACAGCTTTTCCGCGAACCGGCCCGGGTGTGGTTTCCCGACAAGCCGGTGCTTAGGAAATTTATTAAAAAATAAGTACTATGACAGACATAACACAAGCTCCGACTGAAATACTACCTGAAAAGGATACTGAGATGAAGACGTTCGATGAACTTGGCGTCGCTCCCGAACTTCTCCGCGCCATAGGAGAGCTCGGTTTCGAGCACCCGATGCCCATTCAGGAAATGGTGATTCCCCATCTTCTTGAAAAGGACGGTGACGTCGTGGGCCTTGCCCAGACGGGTACCGGCAAGACGGCGGCCTTCGGCCTGCCGGTGCTCCAGCGTATCGACAAGGACCGCGAGGTGCCCCAGGCCCTCATCATCGCCCCGACGCGTGAGCTCTGCCTCCAGATAGCCGGTGACCTGGCCGACTTCTCCAAGTTCCAGGACGGCCTGAGGATTCTCCCGGTTTACGGCGGCTCGAGCATCGACTCGCAGATCCGTTCGCTCCGGAAGGGCGTTCAGGTCATCGTCGCCACTCCGGGCCGTCTGATTGACCTCATCAAGCGCGGCGAGGTGAAGCTCGACGATGTCCACACCGTCATCCTCGACGAGGCCGACGAGATGCTCAACCTGGGCTTCATCGACCACATCAACCAGATTCTCGAGCACGTCCCCGAGAACAGGAAGATGCTGATGTTCTCGGC
>CAZUAK010000026.1:0-19507 GCA_964618395.1 uncultured Sangeribacter sp. | reverse complement strand
ATTAATCGGTGACTATGCATTTAACCGTTGCTCCGGTCTGGAGAATGTGACTGTAGAGGATGGGATTACTACTATCTCAATCGGGGATGCAGCATTTAATGGCACCCAATTTACCCGTATGTATTTAGGTAGAAACTGGGACGGGCTGAATAATATAGATTTATCTAAAGTTAGCGAATTGACGATCGGTAATGGTGTCACTGCCATTCCGGAAGATGCATTTAACAATTGCTCAAATCTTTCCTCGCTTACGTTCGGTTCTTCGGTCGAAAGCATCGGTGAAAATGCGTTCAGTAATTGTAAGCTTACTACTGACCTTGTGCTCTCTCCGGCTACCGAGACCATCGGTGCAAATGCGTTCAGTGGAAACAATCTCAAGAATATCGCCATAGGCGCTCAGATAAAAGAGATAGGTGCGAATGCCTTCGACGGCTCGAATAACATTACAGGAGTAAGCATCACGGCCCTCGCGCCGCCGGTCGCTGAAAACAATACTTTCAGCTACTACGGTTGTCCGTTGTATGTGATGCCCTCTGAAAATGATGAGGTATTGGATGCCTATTATAACTACACCCGTTGCTGGTACCGATTCTCCGGTTATGAGTTGATTCCTATTTCCAAGTTAAGTATCGCAGATGATTCAGTTCTTCGTCTTGAAGAAGGGGAAAGCGTGAAATTGACTGCGTCGTTCGAACCAGAGAACGCTTCGCTTCCCTATATTTTCTGGCGTTCGACAAATCCGGATTTTGCAACTGTCGATACGGAGGGAAATGTCAAGAGAGTAAGTAATGGCGGTGTTGATACTTATGCTGATGAGGTTCAGGAGTGTCAGATTATCGCCGAAACACTCTATGCAGACGGCCCGGTCGCATACGTGACAATCACAACAGCCCACCCCACCGGTGTAGAGGAGATTGAAGATGTGGATTCTTCCGTGGAACCTGTCATCAACAATGATATCTATACGCTCCAGGGTATCTGTATCAAGGCCAATGCATCAGAAGAGGATGTAAAAGCCCTCACCCCCGGTCTCTACATAATCGGAGGTAAGAAAGTCATCATCAAATAAAACCGACGAACCTTTATAGAAAAAATTGCCCGAATTCTTTCGGGCAATTTTTCTATAATTCAGCTTGCCGACATTTGTCAGGCCGTCGAACTGTAAACGTTCCAAACTCCGCAAGGACGAAAACTGAACCTCTCAAGGCTTCAGGTGTTGTTATATAATAAGGCTGCAAGGCCTTGAATACTATAAAAAAACACAGAATTATGAATTACACAGAGATTACGGAAAGCGCACCTGCGGTGTTGGTCGAATTTTTCGCCACATGGTGCATCCATTGCCAGAGAATGGCACCCATCGTAGCAGACGTAACAAAGAAACTCGAAGGAAAGGTAAAGGTCGTTCAGCTTGACATCGACAAGTACAGCGAAATGGCAGATGCCGAGCAAGTCAATGCCACCCCGACCTTCATCCTCTACAAGAACGGCAAACAGGTATGGCGTCAGGCCGGTGAGATGCCTGAAGCGGAGCTTCTCCAGGCCATCAACTCGAACCTTGAGTAACCGCGCCATCCGACCCAACAAACACCAGGCTCCAAAATGCGTACGCATTTTGGAGCCTCCGTTTATGTGCTTTTGGCATCCCCTCACGAAGCCGGTAACGAGCTCGCGGCAGCCCGCTGCCATACATTCTGTCGAGCCTCGATTGCCGTAGCTAAACGGGTTGTAAAGCATTGTAGCGCAGGCTTCCAAGCCTGCCACAATGACTTGGAAATGATTTGGAAGTGACTCGGGGCAGGCTGGAAGCCTGCGCTACAATGCTTTATCGGAATTCATACCGAAGAATTGTGTCCGGCAAGATCTGCGACCCCCACGCCGAAAACCCACAACGACGAAACGTGCGCTCAGTGGTACTTTATGGTCTTATATTTCTGAGGGAGACAAACGTTAGGTTTCGGCCTGGGGCGCCATGGCTTCGGCGATGACTTTGGTATTGGGGTTCTCCTTCAGCGGTAAGGGTGGAGTAGGTGCAATCAAGGTTGGGGGTAATGTTTTCTTTTTTCACGCCTCGGCGTAAGAGACGCTCTATATTGACACCCTGCAGATCAATATGCGGTTTATTCTTTGCCCTGTCGGGATAGGACACATAGTCCTCGAAACTCCTCTCTCTGAATTTGTCGGCAAGAGTTTCGTCAACCTCATACATCCTCAGGCTTATCGACGGACCGAAGGCTACAATCATGTTTTCGGGAGAGGCTCCGTGCTGTTGGAGCACATCAACGGTATTGTCGACGATACCACCCAACGTGCCTTTCCATCCGGCATGGATGGCCGCCACTCCTTCCACGTCCGGCGCATAAACCAGGATAGGTACGCAGTCGGCCGTCACCACACCTATGGGTAAATCATGCTTAAACGTTACCAGCGCATCAGTATCGGGAAAAGTATCAGTCACGTTTTCAGCAACACCAACGTTTAGTGAATGTGTCTGCTCCGGCAGAAGCGCGATTTTTTTGTACCGCTCCCGCAAATCATCCACATCATCACCCGGCTTAGGCCAGAAACAAAACCCTCGCGCGATACCCTTGACCAACAACGAAGTACGTTCTAAATCAATCATAATCTTCAAAAAAGATACTCCTTCATAAATTAACCTTCAACTTTCACCTGCCAGCCGGTGAGGGTGCGGGTGTCGGTTGAGAAGTTGGCACCTATAAGGACTTTTTGGCGCGGGTCGGCGAGGTAAGGGGTGGCGTAGCCTTTCTCTTCGATTTGGGAGAGTGCCGCCTCCGGAGTGCTGTCTATCTTGAACTCGAAGATATAAATGTAGCCAGAAGTGGCCACGGTCATGTCACAGCGTCCATTGGATCCATGAATCTCCGTGCGTGTCTCCAGCCCCAACATACGGCAGATGATGGCCATCATGTTTTGGAAATGCTCTTCCTTGTCGACGATATGGTCGGTGGTGGCGGAGGCTAACAGGCTCTGAATGCTCGTCATGAAGCTTTCGATGTCTCCCGTGTTCAAATTCTTGGTGAGGGTGTAGACATCGAAGCCAGAGGAGTAGGAGTTGCGCGGGAAATATGCGTTAACCAGCGACTCCCAGAAACCTGAATAGACCTCGCGGTTGGGAAAGTCGAGAAGAAATTGTTTGCGGCTCTCATCCCATTGTTTGATGGTCAGATAGCCGGCTTGAAAAAGCAACGGGATAATATCGCGCGTGTTGTCAGTGATGTCGGACAGCTCTCTCTCGCTCCTTAGCTGGTTGTTGAGATTCATTATCCGATAACGCGTGCGCTCTATCAATTTTACGAGAAATGAAGGGGTGCCGCTGCGAAACCAATAGTCACCGACCTCTTGATTGGCAAACGCGTTTAAGACGCTGAAAGGATTGTAGATGTCATCTCCTTTTTTACAGAAGTGATAGCCGTCATACTGCTCCTTAAGCTCGGCCCAGGTCTGCGCTTCAGTGATGTCGTTAGCCTCCGCAAACTCCCTTACCGACACTGAGAAATACTCGTGCATCTCGCGCTCCGTGATGCCGCATATTGAATTGAAATATCTGTTTAGGGAGATATCATTGAGGTTGTTGAGGCCGGAGAAGATGGAGAGGTGGGCGAATTTGCCGACTCCGGTCAGCATTGCAAACCTTATATATCTGTCAGCTTTCTTTAGCACGGAGTAGAAAGCCTGCAGTTGAATGCGGACCTTTTCCTGAAGTTCTCGGTCATGAAGAGTGTCGATTATCGGCTTGTCATATTCATCAATGAGAACGACTACCCGTTGACCGCTCAACTCGTAAACCTTCTGGATTACTTCATAGAACCTGTCGCCAATGCTGTAGTCACTTGACTCAATTCCATACATCTTCTCCCAGTCACGCAGGGTCTTATCAAGGCCTTTGATTAAATCGAGCTCCTCGGTATAGGCCCTCCCGGTAAGGTCGATGCGTAACACCTCATGTTCCACCCATTCCGTCTCAAGTTTTTCAATAGCCAAACCCCTGAAGAGTTCCCTCTTGCCCTTAAAATAGGCTTCGAGGGTAGAGATGAGGAGGCTCTTCCCGAAACGTCTCGGTCGACTCAGGAAGACAAAATTATGATTGTTTACAAGATTATAAATATCCTCAGTCTTATCAACATAGATATAACCTCCCGTGACGATTCTCTCGAAATCCTGGAGTCCGACAGGGTATTTTATTCTTCTTTCAGGTCTCATAATTGAAAGCGGTTAGATTCTGACTATTGACCTTTATCCTTCAACTTTCACCTGCCAGCCGGTGAGGGTGCGGGTGTCGGTTGAGAAGTTGGCACCTATAAGGACTTTTTGGCGCGGGTCGGCGAGGTAAGGGGTGGCGTAGCCTTTCTCTTCGATTTGGGAGAGTGCCGCCTCCGGAGTGCTGTCTATCTTGAACTCGAAGATATAAATGTAGCCAGAAGTGGCCACGGTCATGTCACAGCGTCCATTGGATCCATGAATCTCCGTGCGTGTCTCCAGCCCCAACATACGGCAGATGATGGCCATCATGTTTTGGAAATGCTCTTCCTTGTCGACGATATGGTCGGTGGTGGCGGAGGCTAACAGGCTCTGAATGCTCGTCATGAAGCTTTCGATGTCTCCCGTGTTCAAATTCTTGGTGAGGGTGTAGACATCGAAGCCCGAGGAGTAGGAGTTGCGCGGGAAATATGCGTTAACCAGTGATTTCCAAAAGCCCGAGTATACCTCGCGGTTGGGAAACTCAAGTCTGTATAGGCTGCAGTGTGGGTCATAGTCCCTGATGGTCAGATAGCCGGCCTGAAAGAGTAGCGGAATAATGTCACGCGAAGTGTCCGTCATGTCCGAGAGGTCGCTCTCGCTGCGCCAAACGTCATCCAGACTGAGAAGCAAGACGTGGTTGCGTTGAAGAAGTTTCACAAGGAAAGAGGGGGTTCCAGACCTGAACCAAAAGTCACCGATTCTTTTTTTCGCAAATGCATTTAACACACTGAACGGATTGTAGATGTCCGCACCATCCTGGCTGAAATGATAGCCGTCATACTGCTTTTTGAACAGAGCCCATGCCTCTTCTGTCGTCAAGCGGTTGAATTGGGCAAACTGCTCAACAGACTCTTCGAAATACTCGTGCATTTCCTGCTCTGTGATTCCGCAGATTGAGTTATACTCATAATCCATCGAGATATCACTGAGGCTATTGAGGCCGGAGAATATGGAGAGGTGAGCAAATTTCCCGACACCGGTCAGCATGGCGAACTGTATCATATTGCCCAGGGCTTTTATCACTGAGTAAAAACCTTGAAGGCGCGTGCGGATCTGTTCCTGAAGAGCCGGGTCATTGAGGGCATCGACTATCGGTTTGTCATATTCATCAATCAGAATTACCACTCTGCTACCGGAAGCCTCGAAGGCTGTTCGTATAACCACCTCAAATCTTCCCGCAATAGTATGTTCTTTATTTGGGAGGATTTGATATTTCTTTTCCCATAATTCAAGCTTTAATGACAGAGCCTTTTCCAGCTTATCTACAGCTTCATAGCTATCTGTGGCCATGTCCAATCTGAGCACGGGATAAGTCTTCCATTCTGTCTCAAGGTTCTCAATGGCGAGGCCTTTGAAGAGTTCCTTGCGACCGAGGAAATAGGCCTCGAGGGTAGAGATGAGGAGGCTCTTCCCGAATCGGCGCGGCCGGCTCAGGAACACATAGTCGTTATACGTCACAAGATCATAGACGAGTTCTGTCTTGTCGACATACAGATAACCTCCAGTGACAATCCTCTCGAAATCCTGGACACCGACTGGGTATTTTATCCTTCTTACTGGTCTCATAGTTGCGTGCAGTTTGAATCTGTAGCAAAGATAAGGAAAATTTTCAATAAAGTGGGGGAGGGGTGAAAGAAAAACGGAGACGGTGTCTATGACACCGTCTCCGTTTGATGGTGACTCCTACAGGATTCAAACCTGTAACCTTCTGATCCGTAGTCAGATGCTCTATTCAGTTGAGCTAGCGAACCATGCTCTACGTTTCCGTTTTGCGAGTGCAAAGTTACTGCCTTTTTTCATTCTGTGCAAGTTTTTTTCAAAAAATCTTTCAATAAATTTTAATTGATTCTATAAGAGATTGTGAACCAATGTGTTGCAAAATGAAGACCGAGTCCGTTTTAGGTAGCGTGAACGGGGCTAATTAAACCGATTCAGGGGCACGGGTGTTTTAAATACTGAAAAACGATTCCTGCTGATGCAGCTCTATCATTCAAGACATGAAGACGCTTCCGCTCAGCATACTGCTCCGCCAAAGGGCGATGCAGGAAACTATATGAAAAACACACGCTAAAAAACAAAAATTATGGAAACTGCCCGATATCTCACACACGCACCTCTCAGAGTACCGGCAAGCCTTATAAACGCAGGCGACACCTTCAGAATGCAGCTTGACGGTTCGCGCCTGAACTTCTGCCCCGTGACGGCTGAAGCCATGACTGAAATCTGGCCTATCCTCTCAAAGGAGCCGGGTCGCACCACTGACTTCTCATACGCCGGTCTGCTGATGTGGGTCGACTATTTCAAATATGAATACGCAATCGTTGACGGTACCCTGTTCATCAAGGGCGTTGTCGAAGACGACATAACGAAACCGGCCTTCTCACTGCCTGTCGGCTCGATGCCCCTCCACCAGTCAATAGAACTGATAAAGAACTATTGTAGGCAGAACGGCATGACCCCCGAGCTTTCGGCAGTTCCGGAATATGCCATTGAAGACCTCAAAGCGCTCAACCCCGCGAAGATTGAGGAACTGACAGACTGGGCCGACTATCTGTATGACGCCGAGAAGCTCTCGACACTCTCCGGCAAAAAGATGAGCAAGAAGCGCAACCACGTAAACAAGTTCGTCAGCCTAAACCCCGGCTGGAAGCTCGAACCCCTGACGGCAGAGAACGCCACCGAGGCAATGTCCATGATGGACGACTTTGAACTGGAGGCCGACCAGACAGAGATGGCCGGCATCGAACGCGGACTCTCGCGTGATCTTATCCGCCGCGTAGCGGAAGGTGACAGAAACCTGGAGGCGGCGGTCCTCAGGGCCGAAGATGGCAAAGTCTGCGCCTACACCATCGGTGACATTAAAGGCGACACGCTCTTCATCCACGTCGAGAAGGCCCTCAGGGGTTATGACGGAAGCTACGAAATGATAAACTACGCCTTCGCCAAAGATGTCTGTACACGCCACCCCGAAATCAAGTTCATCAACCGTGAGGACGCCGCAGGAGACGAGGGACTCAAGCGTGCCAAGGAGTCCTATCATCCCGTCGAGTTACTGAAAAAATACAACGTGATTTTCTAATCAGGGTACATAAATTATAGCTCCACCCCCGGCTCGTGCACGAGCCGGGGGTCAATATGTTTATAAACTGTTTTTCGGTAATGAAAAATTTCGTAATTTTGTGGTGAAGAAATTTCAAGACGGAAGACCTCCTGACCTTGTGCCTGTACGGGGAGGGACGCCTTCTCTAACAGAAATTGAAAATGAGCGACGTACTGGTTATTATACCGACATATAATGAGATAGAGAACATCGAAAGGATGCTCCACACCGTCATGGCGCTGCCGGACGGGTTCGACGTATTGGTTATCGACGACGGCTCGCCTGACGGCACCGCCGATGCCGTGCGCAAGGTCTCCAAAGAATATGAGGGGAGAATCCATCTTGAATGCCGGTCCGGCAAGTTAGGACTCGGGACGGCCTATATCCACGGATTCAAATGGGCGTTGGCCCGGGGCTATGAATTTGTCATCGAGATGGATGCTGATTTCTCGCACAATCCCGACGACCTGACAAAACTCTATCACGAATGCAAGGACCGTGACGCCGACATGAGTATCGGATCGCGCTATATCTCGGGCGTGAATGTGGTCAACTGGCCGATGGGGCGCGTGTTGATGTCGTATTTCGCCTCGGCCTATGTCCGCATCGTCACACGCATGCCGCTGCGTGACTCCACCGCCGGTTTCGTCTGCTACCGCCGTCGGGTGCTGGAGACGCTCGACCTCGACAAAATCGAGTTTAAAGGCTACGCATTCCAGATAGAGATGAAGTTCAAGACATGGAAAAAGAAGTTCAAGGTAGTCGAGATACCCATCGTCTTTGTCAACCGCCAGTTAGGCACCTCGAAAATGAACTCCTCCATCTTCGGCGAAGCCGTCTTCGGTGTCCTCAAGCTCCGCCTCCGCGCCATGTTCGGCAAACTGTGATCCGTCTACGACCCCCTACGACCCGCCACAGTAAGGGACCATATAATCCCGTTTTTGAACCGTTCCCATAACTTAAAGCCCCGGCTCTCCTTGTGGATGAGTCGGGGCTCAGTGTGATTTGGGTCAGAAGCGGTAGGTGACGCCGGCCGAGCCGGTGATGCCGGGGATGGGCGGGGTGACCTTGGTGATGCTGACGAGGCCCGAAACTATTGAGGGGAAACGGGTGCGGAGCTCGTTGGCCGTGGATATGGCGACGGTTTCGAGCAACTGGCGCGGTGTCTCCATCTGAGCCTTCACGACCTCGTAAACGTCAGCGTAAGAGATAGTCTCGGCCAAATCCTCGTGAGAACGGGAGACCATCGCCTCCAGCCCCCGGGCTTCGGTGAGAAGCTCGACATTGACCACAAAGTCGTTGCCCGTCACTCTTTCCTGCGGGAGGACGCCGTGGCGGCCAAAGAAATGTAAGTCAGAGAGATAAATCGTTATCGACGACATGATACTTCTGTGATAAAGTCAGTAGTCGCCGACATGAGCAGTCAGATATCGACGACATGTGGCGTCAGAGTGCCTGAAAAGGTATCTTTTCGATTCGGCGCTCATGACGTCCGCCTTCGAACTCAGTCTCCAGATAGGCGTCCACGATACGAAGCGCCTCCTCTTCAGAGATGAAACGGGCGGGGAGAACGAGGATGTTCGCGTCATTGTGCTGACGGGCGAGACGTGCAATCTCCGGAATCCAGCAGAGGGCCGCGCGAATCATCTGATGTTTGTTGAGCGTCATCTGGATACCGTTGCCCGAGCCACACATGGCGATGCCGAAGTCACACTCGCCGCTCTCTACGGCAAGCGCACAGGGGTGTGCGAAATCGGGATAGTCGCAAGACTCCTCGCTGTAACAGCCGAAGTCCTCGAACTCATAGCCTTTTGTACGGACGTAGGCTTCGATAACCTTCTTGAGTGCGTAACCGGCATGGTCAGAGGCAAATGCTATTTTCTTTTGCATGGTGATTAGATTATTTAGTATTATGATAAGTAGTTCTTAAAAATTAATCGATAGTAAGTAGTTTTTAATCTTGAGCTATAAAACTTATTCTCGCTTGTCACTCCGGGATTGTCATTCAGTCGCTTAGCTCGCTAAGCTCCTTCATTCCGCACCCGGATTGCCTAAGCGATAAGTAAGTTTTATATGCTCATTAATTTTTAAGAACTACTTAAGGTTATTACAGATTTTGAATCGCTGAACTTTTCGTTGAGCGAAAAGTCGCTTGTTCTTTGGTCAAGTGGAATATGGCGTGAGGCGCGGAACCGCTTTTCGCCCAGTCTGACCGCATCACGCCCCTTCTCGTCAAGAAAAGATTCCATGAAGGCATCGCGGATATATTGGATTGCAGCGGGGGAGGGGTGGACAAGGTCATCGGCATAGAACCGATAGTCGCGCAGGTCATCGGTCAGCAACTCGTAAGCCGGGAAATACCATGTCTCCCCGCACTCCTCACAGAGACTTTCGGCGGCAAGGTGGAGGATGGATTTGGAGACGGTGTTTCCGTGGAAACCATCCTTCAGGTGGCGCACCGGACTGACGGTGAACAGAATCTCCAAGTCCGGAAACCTCACTCTGAGAAGCCTCACGGTTTCCTTCCACTCCCTCACGATCTCATCGACCGAGAGGCGGCGACGCTCGAAAAGACGGTCCGGCTGTTTGTGGCAGTTTCCGACAACATACTCCGGCTGACGGTCCCTCAGCGCGTAGACCCATGCCGTACCGAAAGTCACAAACAAAGCCTCGGCAGCACTCAGGGAGTCTGCCAACGCAGACTTGGCCCTGTCGAATTTCGCAATCACCTCCTCAGCACTCTCCGCCGCCATGACCGAACCGAAAGCCCACGACCGCCATGACTCCTCAGTATGAAACAGGGTCTGAAGGAAACTGCCGTTCTCCGGCTCGAGTGCCAGGCGGAGCGCCATTGAGATTGAAACGGGGTTGAAGAGGGTCCCGAAAGGATTCAGTGCGTTCCATCCGCACTCACGCAGCATGGACGCCATATTGTCCGCGAAACATGAACCGAGCATCACCACCGGCCGCGAAGGACTCAGTATGAAAGGATAGCGTGGCGGCGTGAGTTCGGTTCTGAAACGTACGGACATGGTAGACGGCTATTGAAAACGCTTGTTGGAAAAGACGAACCGCACGAGCAGATAGTTCACCGGTATGCATATCGCCATGGCCGGCAGCAGGGCGAGCGTGTTGCCGACTATGTGTTGGAATATCGCGACCAGCCCGACCTGCAGCCCCATGTTTATGAGATGTGAACAGGCGAATCCCAGCCCTTTCTTGGCGTTCGGTTTCGAGTTGAAGGTGAAATAGCTCGACAGGAAAAAGTTGCAGATGAAGCTCAGCAGATAGCTGACGATGGTCGAGACGGTCGCGGGGAGTTTCACGGCATCGACAAAGACGACATACAGCCCGTACTGAATGGCTGTGGCGATGCCGCCCGTGATTCCGAACCGTATGATTTCGGACAAGCGGCCTTCGCCCATCACGAGTCCCCTGACCCATGTGAGCAGTCCGCCGTTCTTTTGCCTCTCCGCCTCCATCATCTATTTCTCGGGTAACATTTACTTTTCAACTCTTTCCTCTTCCGGACTGTCCTCCGCCTCAGAGCCTGTCAGAGGTCCCATCTTCTCGGCGTCGGCTATCTCGGCCTTCACTTCCCCGACGGCCTCAGCTTCCGGGACATCCTCCTCCTTTTTCAGGCGAGAGATTTCCTTGTTTGTGCGCTCGATGAAGTCGAGCACCTCGTCGCGGCCCTTGCCTTTTTCCGAAGAGGTCAGGAAGATGGGGGGGAGCTCCTCCCAGTTTTTGAGAAGCACCTTCTTATAGGCCTCCACATTACGCTCCGCCGCTACCGGACCGACCTTGTCGGCCTTTGTGAAGACGATGGCGAAGGGGATGCCGTTTTCGCCGAGGAACTCCATGAACTCCAGATCTATCTTCTGGGGGTCGTGGCGCACATCGAGCAGGACGAAGAGACACGTCATCTGCTCGCGGTTAAGGATATAATCCTTGATTATGACGGCGAGTTTGTCGCGTGCGTCTTTCGAGCGGGCGGCATAACCGTATCCGGGGAGGTCGACGATATACCACTCACCGTTGTTAATCTTGAAGTGATTGATAAGCAGCGTCTTGCCCGGCTTCTGCGAGGTCTTGGCCAGGGCGTTGCGTCGTGTCAGCATGTTTATCAGGGACGATTTGCCGACATTTGAGCGCCCGATGAAGGCATACTCCGGGACATCTGTCGCGGGACACTGGGAGGCCTTGGCGCTGCTGATTTCGTATTCTGCGTTTTTAATGTTTATCATACTTATATAACGCTCCACTGAGAGAGAGGTTGCGAGGTTACGGATAAACTATTATCATAATAAGAGGTGACGGCTAAACTGCTATCGAATGAGAGGTGACGGATAGGTGTGTCGCCCAGCCTCAGTCATAAATCACCGAGTGGCAGGCCTTGATGGCCTCGTTGACGCTGTCTGAGGGGATCACGAAATTGACCGTAGAGTCAGACAGGCCCTCCGAAGCTCCCCGTATCACTATCCCGGCGCCGGAGAGGGCCTCCTTCAGGGTCTCGAACAGGTGCTCGCGTTTGCGGATGCCGTCGCCGACTATGGCCAGTGTGGAGAGACCCTCCTCGAGGTCTACAGACTTCAGCTCACCGTTGAGCAGTTCAGGCGCAAACTCCTCTTCGAGGATTTTGAGGGCGTTGGGGGCGTCGGCCTTCGCGAGGGCGAAGGCAAATGCGTCGTGGCGAATCCCCCGGTTGAGCTGATAAAGGCTGATGCCGTGGCGCGACAGGGCCGAATATGTCCGCTGGTTCACCTCGCGCCCGTTCCGGGCCAGGTCGCCGCGCATCGTCACCATATTTATATCCTTAAGGGCCGTGACACCCTTGATCGGATACTCCTCAGACACTACACCGTCGGCGATGAAGGTTCCCGGAGCAGTGGGGTTGAAGGTGTTGAGGATGCGTATGGGGATATTCTTGTGGAAGACAGGATATATTGTCGGCGGGTATATGACCTTTGCGCCGAACGAGCAGAGTTCCATGCTCTCGACAAACGACATCTTCGGGACCACACGGGCCGTGCCGATGATGCGGGGGTCAGCCGTCATGAAGCCGTCGACGTCGGTCCATATATCGAGCATCGAGGCGTTCAGCGAGGCTGCTATGAGGGCGGCGGTATAGTCGCTTCCGCCGCGGCCGAGGTTGGTGACTCGTCCCGTGTCACGGTCTGTCGATATGAATCCCCCCGTTATTTCAGTCCCTATCTGGCCCTCAGGAAACTCCTCTTTTATCAGCGACGAGGTGAGGGTGGTGTCGGCGATGTTCTTGCCGAACCACTTCTCGGTCTTGACGAAACGGAGCGAGTCGTGGCGCCGGGCGTTGCGTATCATGCCGGCCACGATGATTGACGACATGCGCTCACCGAAGCTGACGATGACGTCGAGGGTCTCTGAGGGAAGGTCCCGGAGATAAGACACGCCGAGATAATTGCGTCCGAGTTCGTCGAGAAGCTCATCGACTCCGGCGCGGACCTCCTCGCGGAGCGACTCCGGGATGACATCGTCTATAATCTTATGGTGCCTGAGGACAATGGCCTCCATCTCCGGTTTGAAATCCTCGCCAGCGGCCGCCATGCGTGCCGTGGCTATGAGTTTGTCGGTCAGGCCGCCGAGGGCCGAAACGACAACGATCACCGGGCCGTCGATAGACTCGACGATGTTTTTGACATTCCTCAGACTTTCAGTAGTTCCTACCGAGGTGCCTCCGAATTTGAGAACGTGCATAATCAAAAAGTGTAAAATGACACTGACAACCCGTATAAGAAGAGAGAATACGGCGGGCAGAAATTCATGCAAAATTAATAAAAAAGAGGGGTGTGACCAAACTTCATCGCCTTCCGTGTGCGAATTTACGAAATCAAACGTTATTACAGAAATGAGTAACGAGAATAATCAGACCGCAGGTCTTAAAATAGAAAAGGGGGATTTACTCTTGGCCAATCCCTTCCTGAAGCAGCCCGACTTTTACCGGTCGGCCGTGCTGATTCTGGAGAAGGATTCAGCCGGGGGCTATCTCGGCCTGACGCTCAACCGGCCGACGCGCCTGATGATGCAGGATCTGTTTGACCTTCCGGAAGATGCGCTGAAGGTGGAGGTTTACGGAGGTGGACCGGTCGACAACGACCGGCTCTTCATGCTCCACACCTTAGGAGAAAAGGTGGAGGGCTCGGTGGAGATAGCCAACGGCATATATGTCGGTGGGCAGCTGACCGACATAGCCCGCGCCGTGACCTCCGGAGCGGCCGTGACGGGCGACATGCGCTTCTTCCTTGGATACTCCGGCTGGGCAAAGGGCCAGCTTGAAGAGGAGATAGCCGACAACTTCTGGGCCGTCAGCCGCAACTATGAGCCGGAGCTGTTGCTGACCGGAAGCGGCAGCGACTACTGGCGCGAGGAGGTCTCACGCCTCGGCGACCGTTTCCGCTCCTGGCTCATGATACCCGAGAACCCGTCGGACAATTGAGCTCCTGCCACAATGCGCGGGAAGTGTGAAAAATGCTGCGGGTAGGTTGACTACCCACAGCTCAAAAATGTTAAAGAATTACTTTAGGAGATATTTATGTCAGTAAAACTCAGATACCCCGAGTTGCGTGACGCCGCATGGATGCTCAAAGAAGAGCGCAGTCCCGAAGCAAAGGCGAACTCGGACTTCGACGATGACTACTCGTTGGAGGATATAAAGAATTTCATCGACCTCAACCGTACCGGTGCAGACCCGTCTCAGGTGCGCCTCATCATAGAAGTCGATGGCTCGGCCGCCGGAATGGTCGACATCACCGGCATCAGCAAACGCAACGGCCACGCCGACATCGGCGTCTATGTCGCTAAAGAATACCGTCACAAAGGGGTGGCCACAGAGGCCCTGCGCAATGCTGTTCAGGTTGCTGCCCTCATGGGCATCTCCCACTTGAAGGCCCTCATCTCCACCGTCAATCCGCACTCGATGAAGCTTTTTGAGAAAGTGGGATTCGAGAAAATCGGCGAGCTCCCCGGCTGGCTCAACCACGGAAAACACAACGGTGTTGTCTACTATCTGAGCATCATGGGCGAGGACATGATGGACGTGAAGCCCGAAGAGGCTTTCGAGAAGGATGCCATGGCGGCCTCGGACGACGAGTTCTCGCTCTACGGCCTTAACGACGAGGACTCCTACCGCTCTCCGTTCGACGACCCGGACGGCTACGGTGACGGGTTTGACGACGGCGGGGACTTCGGAGGCTTCGAGTCTATTGACGACTATATTGATAAAATATAAAGAGAGCAAACGAAATCAAACTTGTAGGTGAACATGCCAAAGGCTTGTCCCTACAATTCAATTGTTTGCTCCCTACAGTTCAATTGTTTGCTCCCTACGGAGACGCTTAGGCAGGACGGAAGGGGAGGCGGTTGAGGATTGAGCGGCCGAGGGTCAGTTCGTCGGTATATTCCAGGTCGGAGCCGATGCTGATGCCCCGGGCAAGCACGGAGATCTTCACACCTGTGTCGGCCAGTTTCCGGAAGATATAGAAGTTGGTTGTGTCTCCCTCCATGGTCGGACTCAGGGCGAGGATGACCTCCTCGATACCCCCGGCGCGGACCCTCTCGACCAGCGAGTCAATCTCCAGGTCGGAAGGGGAGATGCCGTCGAGGGGAGAGATGACGCCACCCAGGACATGATAGAGGCCCCGGTGTTCGTGGGTCGACTCTATGGTGATGACATCCTTGACAGACTCGACAACGCAGATGGTCGAGCTGTCGCGCGACTTATCGGAGCATATTCCGCAAATCTCCGATTCGGAGATGTTGTGACACTCCTTGCAGTAGCAGACGTTCTCGCGCAGCTGGATGACGGCGTTCCCGAGCGCGGTGGCCTCAGAGGGGTCCTGCCGCAGAAGGTGGAGCGCAAGGCGCAGCGCGGTCTTGCGGCCGATGCCCGGAAGCTTTGCCAGCTCGGCGACGGCATTGTCAAGTAAAGTTGAGTTATATGTAAGGTTCATGTCTTTCCGTTTAGCGTATCATGATTTGTGAAGGGTGAACCGATGATTTGTAGGGACATGCCTTCGGCATGTTCACCTTGAGGGACAGGCATTCATCCATATCCGGGGTGACACACCCTTATGCCGTATAAGATAACGTAAGAAACTGATGATAGATTATATTCGCGGAGAAGTGGCCGAGCTGACGCCGACCTATGTAGTGGTCGAGTGTGGCGGGGTCGGCTACGAAATCAACATGACGCTCATGGACCACGCCGAGCTCCAGGGGAAGACCTCGGCCAAGCTCTATGTCCACGAGTCCATACGCGAGGACGCGCACGTCCTCTTCGGATTCCTCTCCAAAGAGGGGAGGGAGTACTTCAGGCTCCTCATAGGGGTCAGCGGCGTGGGTCCCAACACGGCGCGTCTCATCATGTCGGCCATGACGCTCGACCAGCTCGGCGCCGCCATCGCCAACGGCGACGTGAAGGTGCTCAAGGCCGTCAAGGGGATAGGGGGCAAGACGGCCGAGAGGATAATCGTCGACCTCAAGGATAAAATAAAAGGGGGCGAGGGTGCGTTTATTGGAAGTATGCCGGCGGTCGCTTCGGGCTACGAAGACGCTCTCTCAGCGCTCCTCATGCTCGGCTTCACCGCCCAGGCGAGCCGAAAGGTCCTCGACAAGCTCTTCAAGGCCGACCCGGGACTTTCGGTAGAGAATGCCATCAAACAGGCTCTCACGATGTTATGATACCGCCGGGACGGCTTGCCTCCCCGGACTGTTTTCCATAATGACATTTTTTAAACGTAGTCGAGACATAATCAAACGTGGCGTCTCCTCGCTCAGGGATGAGATCAGGAGCATAGGACACAAGTGGCTGGCGGGAGCGGTGATTCTTCTGCCGGCTTTCGGTGTGTCCTTTTCACAGTACTACAAGTCGCAGCTGGCCCCCCCTCCGCCCCCGCCGGTGAGGGAGTATCTCGACGGCACCCGCATCCCGGACTCCGTCTTCCTCCCATCGCCGGTCCAGACCACGATACCCGAAAGCTATTCGGCCATCGAGGCGCGTGAGTATGCGGCCGACCTTTCGACACCCTCCAACATCAAGACCGAGGCCATCTACGACCCCGAGACACGCCGGTATTATATCCATACAAAGTTGGGTGACAACGACATCGTCACCCCCATGGTCTACGAAGCCGACGACTATCACCGGGCCGTGAACCGTCAGGAGATGTTCGACTACTTCTCTCAGAAGAACGCCGAGATATTCGTCAACAACGACAAGAAGCCGTTTGACATCTTCGACATGAACTTCGCCATCGGGCCCCTCGAGAAAGTGTTCGGACCCGGCGGAGTACGCCTGACCACCCAGGGCTCCATCCAGCTCTCAATGGGCATCAAGAGCAACAAGACCGACAACCCGGCCCTGTCGCTCAAGTCACGCCGTAAGACATATTTCGACTTCGACGAGAAAATCCAGGCCACCATTAATGCCTCGGTCGGAGACAAGTTGAAGTTCAACATGACCTATAACACCGACGCTACCTTCGAGTTCGACTCCAAAAACCTGAAGCTCGCATACGAAGGCAAGGAGGACGAGATAGTGAAGTCTATCGAGGCCGGCAACGTGGCCATGACCTCCGGCTCGAGCCTTATCCGCGGAGGTACGGCCCTGTTCGGCATCAAGACTAAACTGCAGTTCGGAAAACTGACCCTGACCGGCCTGGTCTCTCAGCAGAACTCTGAATCAAAGACGGTCAACACCACCGGCGGCATTCAGAAGACCCCCTTCAACATCAAGGCCGACAACTATGACGCCAACCGTCATTTCTTCCTCTCCCAATATTTCTATCTCAACTACGACCGCTTCGCCTCGAAGCTCCCGTATGTATCATCGGGCATCAAGATAACGAGGCTGGAGGTCTGGATAACCAACAAGAATTCAAACTATCAGGAGAGCCGAAACTTTGTCGGCTTCATGGACCTCGGCGAGAACGAGCGTCTCGCAAACGACTACTGGATTCCCGACCGCGGCCAGCTCGTACCCTCTAACAAGAGCAACAACCTGCTGACCGTCATCAAGAACGAGTATCCCGAGGCACGCAACATCAACCGCGTCACCCAGGTCCTCGAGCCGCTCCAGGCCTACGGCATCCTCGGCGGTCGCGACTTCGAGAAGGTCGAGAGCGCCCGTCTGCTGAAGACTAACGAATACACGTTCAACTCCGAGCTCGGTTATATCTCGCTCAAACAGGCGCTGACAACAGACCAGGTCCTGGGCGTAGCCTTCGAGTATACATATAACGGCCAGGTCTACCAGGTGGGCGAGTTCTCATCTGACGTCACCAACACCGAAGACGCCCTCTTCCTCAAGATGCTGCGCGGAACCACCGTGTCGCCCAAACTCCCCATGTGGCAGCTGATGATGAAGAACGTCTATGACCTCAACGTGACCCAGCTGACCTCGAAAAACTTCAAGATGAACATCAAGTATCTGTCAGACACGACAGGTACCGAGATCTCATACCTCCCCATCGGCGACATCTCCAACATCCCGCTGCTCCAGGTGATGAACCTTGACCGCATCGATGCCAACAGTGAGTCGAACTCCGACGGCTTCTTCGACTATATAGAAGGCTACACGGTCCAGTCAGCCAACGGCCGCATCATCTTCCCCGTGGCCGAGCCGTTCGGTAAGAACCTGAAGTCGAAAATCAACAACGATGCCTTGGCTGAGAGGTATGTCTACCAGGAACTGTATGATTCCACGCTCGTCATAGCCCAGCAGTTCGCCGACAAGAACAAGTTCTCGCTCGTCGGTGAGTTCGTGGCTTCGAGCGGCTCGCAGATACGCCTCGGGGCGATGAACGTCCCCCGCGGCTCTGTCGTCGTGACCGCCGGAGGCGTCACGCTCACGGAGAACTCCGACTATACCGTCGACTACTCCATGGGTATAGTGACCATCACCAACCAGAGCATCATCGACTCGGGCACCAACGTCTCCGTGACGCTCGAGAACCAGTCGATGTTCTCCATGCAACGCAAGACCCTCGTCGGCCTCGATGCGCAATACCGCTTCAACAAGGAGTTCACCCTCGGGGCGACGCTGATGCACTTTGCCGAAAAATCGCTCACCGAGAAGGTCAACATCGGCGACGAGGTCATCAACAACACCATGTGGGGCCTCAACCTGTCATATAACAAGGAGTTCAACTGGCTGACCAACCTGCTCAACAAGATACCGACGGTCAACGCCACGGCCCCCTCGACGTTCAATGTGACCGCCGAGTTCGCCCAGCTCGTGCCTCACCGCCAGAAGACCGGCTCCAACCAGGGCTCGAGCTTCATCGACGACTTCGAGACCACCCAGACCGGTGTGGACCTACGCTCTCCCTACTCGTGGTTCCTCGCCTCGACACCCTATGACCCTTCGGCAGACGCCCTCTTCCCGGAGGCAGCCCTCTCCGATAACGTCGACTATGGCAAGAACCGCGCCCTGCTGGCATGGAACTACGTTGACCGTCTCTTCACCCAGAAGAACTCAAACCTCCTTCCGGGTTATCTGAAGAACGACCTCGAACAGCTCTCCAACCCATACGTGCGCGAGGTCACCGTCAACGAACTTTTCCCCAACCGCGAACTCGCGTACGGCGAAGCCAACTACATCCAGACCCTCAACCTCTCCTTCTATCCCACAGAACGCGGCCCCTACAACCTCGACGCAACCAACATCGACGAGAAAGGCCGTCTCCTCAACCCCGAGAAGCGCTGGGGTGGCATCATGCGCAAGATGGACAACCCGAACTTCGAGAACTCGAACGTAGAGTATATCCAGTTCTGGATGATGGACCCCTTCCTCGATGAGTCGAACCCGAACACCGAGGGTGGCGACCTCTACTTCAACTTCGGTGAAATCTCCGAGGACATCCTCAAGGATGGCATGAAGAGTTATGAGAACGGCATACCAATCGACGGCAACGAGGAGTTCATGACCTCCACAAACTGGGGACGCGTCTCGCGCCAGGCCTCGCTGACCTATGCCTTCGAGAACGCCACCAATGCCCGTCCGCGCCAGGACGTCGGCCTCGACGGCCTTCCCAATGACGACGAGTACACCTTCTCGAGCTATAAGGACTATGTCGACGAGTTGCGCCGTAAGCTCCCGGCCACGACCATCGC
>CAZUAK010000025.1:0-19640 GCA_964618395.1 uncultured Sangeribacter sp. | reverse complement strand
AGGCAGACGCTCTAAACCAGCTGAGCTAATCGCCCGATTGCGAGTGCAAAGTTACGACGAATTTTCATCCTGTCCAAATTTTTTTTGCTATTTTTGTAAAAAATTTTTCACTTTTTTTCGCTCTCCCCGAAAAGTGATTATAAATCACAGAGTTAGAAAATCAACTTTTTTCTTAACCTCATCCACTTTTCTCTCCCGAAAACTCAATATGGATCCCAATATACTCCTTCCCATACAGAAAATCGACATCGCCGATTTCAACTATGACCTCCCCGACCGCCTCATCGCACGCCATCCACTCGCCCGCCGCGACCAGTGTCGACTGCTCGTAGTAAAACCCGACAGGGAACATGCCGACTCGGACGCCCTCATTGGTCTCCTCGGCGACGAACCCTCGCTTTCTCACCGCCGCTTCGACGAGATAGTAGACCTCCTGCCAGACAATGCCCTCATTGTGCGCAACGACACAAAGGTCATCAACGCACGCCTGCACTTCAAGAAACCGAGCGGCGCCGCGATTGAGGTTTTCCTGCTCGAACCCTTCGAGCCCGCCGACTATGCCCTCAACTTCCAGTCAGTCTACACAACCACCTGGAAATGTATGGTGGGAAACCTCAAGAAATGGAAGGAGGGAGAGCTGAAGGCCACCGCCACGCTCTCCGACGGCCGTCAGGTGACGGTATATGCCGAACGGCAGGGCGAGGCGGGAAACGCCCAGCTCGTACGATTCGGCTGGGCAACCGCCGTGCCTTTCTCAGAGATTGTCGAGGCCTTGGGAAACATCCCCATCCCTCCATACCTGAACCGTGAGTCGGAAGAGAGCGACCTGACCGACTATCAGACCGTCTACGCCAAAGACCAAGGCTCCGTGGCAGCCCCCACCGCCGGACTGCACTTCACCGACGAACTCTTCAAACGGCTGGCCGAGAAGAAACCCAATATCACCGTGGCCGACGTCACCCTTCATGTCGGAGCGGGCACCTTCCGTCCGGTCAAGTCCAAGACCCTCGGCGGCCACTTCATGCACGAGGAGCCCTTCATCATCACCCGCTCGCTCGTAGAGAGGCTCATAGACGCCCAGGAATCCGGGCGCCTTGTGGTGGCCGTCGGCACCACGACGGTGCGCACCCTCGAGTCGCTCCCCTATATCGGCACCATCCTCGACTTCCGCCAGCATGGCGAGGGGGACCCTGACCCCAACGCGCCCCTCCATGTAGAACAATGGGACCCGTATGACCCGGAATTCCCGGTCATACCCACACTCGAGGCCCTGCGGGCCATCATCACCGAGATGAACCTGCGCAACACCGACACGCTCAGCGCCACCACAGACATACTCATCGGCCCGGGCCACCGCTGGCAGATAGTGGAGGCCATGATCACCAACTTCCACCAGCCCGAGTCGACACTGCTGCTGCTGGTCTCCTCCTTCCTCGGACTGACCCCCGAGGATGTCGGCTCGCCCGACGCCCTCTGGCGCCAGGTCTATCGCGAGGCTGTCGAGAAGGAATACCGCTTTCTGTCGTATGGCGACGCCTGCCTTTTCTTCCGCCATTCGGTCCCGACCTTCCATCGCCTGAACGTCCCCGGCTCGAAGTCCATCTCCAACCGGGCCTTGGTGCTCAACGCCCTGTCTGACCCGAAGGCAGACCTTGAAAACCTCTCGGACTCGACCGACACCCGTTATCTGGAGGCATTCATCAGACACATCACGCACTGCCTGTCTGACGAGGCCAAGGAGAAACCAGTTGTCACAGACTTCTTTATCGGTGACGGTGCCGCGCCGCTCCGGTTCGCCGTAGCCCTGGCCTCGGTCATCCCCGGGCTCAAGGTCAATATCTTCCCTTCACAAAGGTTGATGGAGAGGCTCAAGGCGACTTCGCCCACCCTTTTCAATAAAACACCGCTTAAGGTATCTCCCAGGCGTTTTGCCATATCGAAGCTGAATCTCGACCCGGAGATCAAGGAGCGGCTGTATCGCCACTACTCTTCTGTAAGGGGCCAGGGAAATACACTGGGATATCAGGTCACGGGGCGAGACTTTTCAGGCGCCGAGCCGATAGAGCTGGAAGCGAAAGAGTTCTGTACCTCCCAGGAGCCCTCCGCGCTGTTGCTCGTCTCCGGTAAACTCCCGCCGCTGAAGCTGACCCACCTCATGGCGCTCCCCTCGCTTCCCTACCTATTGATGACCCAGACGGTATGCAAGGCGTTTGGCCTGTGGACCAAGATCACATGGGACAAGACGACCGGACTGCCGCAAAGCCTTGAGACGCGTCCCGGCGCGACCCGCGCCCCGGAGATTTATTTCATAGAACCGGACTGGAGCGCGATGCTGAACTTCTATGCCTTCAGCGTGGCCGCCCGCTATGCCGAGCGGGAGCGTACCGTAGCCCTGGCCTCCGTCGACGCGCCCGAGCCGGAGCAGTCCATCCAGCCCGACTCAAGGATGGTCGCCATCTTGGCCGACATGCTTCCCAAACCGTATGGCAAACCGAACAAGAAGCTGGTTCTCAACCTCATGCACTCTCCGGACGCTGTCCCCCCCTTGGTGGCGGCCGCCCTCTGTTCCAACACCAAGTTTGAATTTAGCGGTCTCTTTATGCTGGCCGCCAAGGAGAGCGACCGTCTCGAGGCCATCGAGGAGGAGTTCGGAAAGTTAGGGTGGAAATTGTGGCGGCCGGAGCCCAAAGTGATGGGCAGACTGATTTATAAGGGATCCGGACGCCGGAAAAAGCGCGAGGAGAATCCGCTGCTCGACTCTCACAACGACCACCGGATAGCGATGGCACTGGCCGCCACGCTCCCCATCACGCGGCGCTTCAGGCTCCTCAATCCGTTTTGCGTCAATAAATCCTTCCCCTATTTCTGGGATGAACTGGAGGCGTTCGGGGTCAACTTCGACTACGATCCGGAGACCGACATAGCGCAGCTTGAATTCTGAAGACACACGCCATGCTTGAATATCCCTTTTTTCAGAATGCCCTCATCGGGATCTCCATCATATCGGTGGCCGCGGCCGTCATCGGCACCTATATCGTCACGCGCCGGATGGTGTTCATCTCGGGCGGAATCACCCACACCTGTTTCGGCGGACTGGGCCTGGGCTACTACCTGGGCTGGAATCCGCTGGTGATGGCTACGGTGTTTGCCATTGGAGGCGCATTGGGAGTCGATGCCCTGTCGCGCAACCGCGTGCGCAAGGACACGGCCATAGCCGTCGTCTGGGCGCTCGGAATGGCCCTCGGCATCCTCTTCATCTTCCTCACCCCGGGCTATGTCCCCGAGCTCAACACATTCCTGTTCGGCAATGTGCTGACCGTCACGCGCGGAGACCTCATCAGTTTCGGAGTCTTCGCCGTTCTGCTTGGGGTGATCTTCCTCCTCTTCGGTCGCACGATAGTGGCGGTGAGCTTTGACGAGGACTTCGCCCGCATCCGCCGGTTGCCGGTCAAGTTCATCAACGGACTGATGACTGTCCTCACGGCGGTCTGCATCGTGCTGACCATCCGCATGATAGGCGTGATGCTGCTGATGTCGCTGATGTCACTGCCGCAGATGTCGGCCGAGACCTTCACGCGGCGCTACACGCCGCTGATGACGGCCTCCGGCCTCATCTCGCTCCTTGGTGGAATCGGTGGCCTCTTCATCGGATACTGGATAGACATACCGGCCTCGGCCGCCATCGTCCTTCTGCTTGTGGTCATCTACGCCCTCTGTGCGGCTGTCCGCCGCCTGCGCCGGCGGTGAGAGGAGGGTGCGGCTTCATTTTTCGCCCCTGGACGCCGGTGGAGTTATTGGTGCAGACAACCGTGGAGAACCATCGGAGCCGCCCGTGGAGAACCATCGGAGGCCTCTTGGCGTTAAAACATAGAACTAAGTAACTCTTAAAAATTAGTTTATATCATAAGTCGTTTCGAGAAACACTTTCTTTTTGAATCTTTTGAGTGTCTTTAAATCTTTGACCTCAGTCGTTTAGCTCGCTAAACTCCTTCGGTAAAGATTCAAATCCATCTCAAAATATTCTAAAAATAAAGTATTTCTAATTTTTAAGAGTTACTTAAAAAAAGAAAAACACACTTAATAACTCCTTCTGTTATGGAAACTATGGAAAACATCACTCCCGATATTCCGCATCGCGCCGGATTTGTAAATATCGTAGGTAACCCGAACGTGGGCAAGTCTACCCTGATGAACGATCTCGTCGGAGAACGCATCTCCATCATCACGTCCAAGGCTCAGACCACGCGCCACCGCATCATGGGTATCGTCAACGATCCGGCTTACCAGATCGTATACAGCGACACCCCGGGTGTGCTCAAACCTAAATATAAACTCCAGGAGTCTATGCTGGAGTTCTCCGAAGGGGCCCTGACCGATGCCGACATCCTCCTCTATGTGACCGACGTTGTTGAAGACCCCGAGAAGAACAAGGACTTCCTTGACCGTGTCGCCAAGGAGACCATCCCTGTCCTGCTGGTCATCAATAAGGTAGACCTGCTGAAGAACAACGAGGAACTCGGCCTGCTCGTGGAGGCCTGGAGAAAGCGCCTGCCCAATGCGGAGGTCTTCCCCGTCTCGGCCAAGGAGCACTTCAACATAGACAACCTCAAGGCCCGCATCGTCGAGCTCCTTCCGGTCGCTCCTCCATATTTCGGCAAGGACGCGCTGACCGACAAGCCGGCCCGCTTCTTCGTCACCGAAATCATCCGTGAGAAACTCCTTCTCAACTATGACAAGGAGATACCGTACTCGACCGAGGTCCTCGTCGAGAAATTCGACGAGAAGGAGAACGCGATACTCATCATGGCCGTCATCTATGTCGAGCGCGACTCCCAGAAAGGCATCATCATCGGCAAGGGTGGCGAGAAAATCAAGAAAGTCGGTATCGAGGCCCGTCAGGACATCGAGAAGTTCTTCGACAAGAAGGTCTTCCTGGAGCTCTTCGTCAAAGTCGAGAAGGACTGGAGAAACCGTGAAAACAAACTGAAACAGTTCGGATATATCGAATGATCACCTCGAAGTTGTCCGCACAGCCGGGTCCCCTCGCGGGGCCCGAGAGTGCGGAAGGCTTCAACTTTTTATTGAAATATGAGCAAGTTAGTAGCTATAGTAGGACGGCCGAACGTGGGTAAATCGACCCTCTTCAACCGTTTGACGCAGACCCGCTCGGCCATTGTCGACGATACGGCCGGGACGACACGCGACCGCCAGTATGGAAAGGTCGACTGGAACGGTCAGGAATTTTCTATCGTCGACACCGGAGGCTGGGTCGTAAACTCTGACGACGTCTTCGAAGAGGAGATAAACAAGCAGGTGGCCATCGCCATAGACGAGGCCGACGTCATCCTCTTCGTCGTTGACTCCTCAAACGGCGTCACCGACCTTGACGACAAGGTGGCCTCCATCCTCAGACGCTCCAAGAAGCCGGTCATCCTCGTGGCCAACAAGGAGGACAAGGGCGACGCGCGTTACAATATCCCCGAGTTCTACTCCCTCGGACTCGGCGAGCCCGTCGAGGTCTCGTCGGCCAACGGCTCGGGCACGGGCGACCTGCTCGACAAGGTCGTAGCCGACTTCCCCGACGTCCCGGACGACGACCGTCCGGAAGACAATGTGGCCAAGTTCGCCATCGTCGGCCGTCCTAACGCCGGAAAGTCCTCGCTCATCAACGCCTTTATAGGCGAGGAGCGGCATATCGTCACCGACATCGCCGGGACCACCCGTGACTCTATCTATCACCGATACAACAAGTTCGGCTTCGACTTCTATCTCGTAGACACTGCCGGCATCCGCAAGAAGCAGAAGGTCAACGAGGATATCGAGTACTACTCGGTCATCCGTTCAATCCGCGCCATCGAGGCCTCGGACGTATGTATCCTGATGATAGACGCGACCCGTGGAATCGAAGCCCAGGACGGCAACATCTTCTCCCTCATACAGAAGAACAAGAAGGGCCTGGTGGTGTGCGTCAACAAGTGGGACCTCATCGAGGACCGCTCTCTCGAGGCGCAGAAGCGCTATGAGGCAGCAATCCGCGGAAAGTTCGCCCCCTTCACAGACTTCCCCATCATCTTCACCTCGGCGCTGACAAAACAGCGTATCTTCAAGGTCCTCGAGACCGCCATCCAGGTTTATGAAAACCGCCGGCGCATCATCCCGACCTCCCAGCTGAACACCTATATGCTGGAGCAGATCGCCATCACGCCGCCGCCGTCGAACAAGGGCAAGTTCGTGAAAATCAAATATGTCACCATGCTCAAGGACTCCTATGTCCCGACCTTTGTCTTCTTCTGCAACCTTCCGCAGTGGGTCAAGGAGCCTTACCGGCGCTTCCTTGAGAACAAGATTCGAGAGCACTGGGACTTCACGGGCACCCCGATTCAGATTTTCATGCGCGACAAGTAAGCGCGATGTCTTTGCATGAACGGTACATAGGTGCAGAGGCTTTTTCATGAGCGGCACATAATCGCTAAATTTCTTCATGCGCAACTCGTAAGCGCTAAGTTATAGAGATTTACAGACTTCATACACACGGAGTTCCCATCGCCCTTGGCGAGGGGAACTCCGCGTCGTTTCAGTGAAAAACCGCAGGTTTTGGGTGCGTAAGGAAAGTTTTTGCGCGAGTTGGAGGTTTATTTCGGGAAATTTCGCTAAATTTGTTGGGTAAAGCCTTTTCGGAAGGGGGTTTCAAAAGATAGACTTATGGAATATAAGAGAGTTCTCCTCAAACTTTCGGGCGAGTCATTGATGGGCGCCCAGGGATATGGAATTGATTCAGAGCGTCTGAACGCATACGCGCGTCAGATCAAGGATATCGTCGAGTCGGGTGTCGAAGTCGGCATCGTCATCGGCGGCGGCAACATCTTCCGCGGCCTCTCCGGAGCCGCGAAGGGTTTTGACCGTGTGAAAGGTGACCAGATGGGGATGCTGGCCACCGTCATCAACTCGCTGGCCCTCTCTTCGGCACTCGAGTCTATCGGGCAGCCGGCCGTGGTGCTCACCGCCGTGCCGATGTTCCCCATCGGCGAGCCCTACTCCAAGTGGAAGGCCATCGAGGCCATGAAAAACGGAAAGGTCGCCATCATGAGCTGCGGAACGGGCTCCCCCTTCTTCACCACGGACACCGGCTCGGCACTGCGTGCCATCGAGACCGAAGCAGACGTGATGCTGAAGGGTACGCGTGTCGACGGGGTCTATACCGCCGACCCGGAGAAGGACCCGACGGCCACCAAGTTTGACAAAATCACCTATGACGAGGTCATCTCGCGCGGCCTGAAAGTCATGGACCTCACAGCCACCGCACTCTGCAAGGAGAACCACATGCCCATCTATGTGTTCAACATGGACAAGGAGGGCAACCTCCGCAAGATGATAGACGGCGAAAACATCGGCACGCTGGTCTACTGAGACAGGTCGCCCCTAAACTAAAACTCCCTGGGGGTCTCGAAAAATCGAGATTCTCGAAAACCCCGAGATTCTCGAGAAACTCGAAAACCTCGAAAACCTCGAGAACCTCGAGAAACTCGAGAAACTCGAAAACCCGAGATTCTCGAAAAACTCGAAACTATCGAGATTCTCGAAAAACTCGAGATTCTCGAACCTCACCGATAAATAAAACTAAATCACCAGAATATGGAAGTAAAAGAATATCTTGACAACGCCGCCGACTCCATGCAGCTGGCCGTTGAATATCTTGACGAAACACTTTCGCGCATCCGTGCCGGCAAGGCTTCGGCTAAACTCATCGACGGCATCCGTGTTGAGTACTACGGCTCGATGGCCCCCATCTCTAACGTGGCCAACGTCTCTGTGCCCGACGCCCGCACCATCGCCATCACCCCGTGGGAAAAATCGATGTTCAAGGAAATCGAGAAGGCTATCATCAACTCCGACCTCGGCATAACCCCCGAGAACAATGGCGAGGTTATCCGTCTCGGTATCCCTCCCTTGACTGAGGACCGCCGTAAGGCTCTGGTTAAACAGTGTAAGTCTGAGGCCGAGAACGCCAAGGTTTCTGTCCGCAACGCCCGCCGCGAGGCCATCGACGGCCTCAAGAAGGAGATCAAGAACGGTCTGAGCGAGGACGTCGAAAAGGATGCCGAGGCCAACGTCCAGAAGCTTCATGACAAATACATGAAGAAAATCGACGAGATCTTCGCCGAGAAGGAGAAGGAAATCCTGACGGTCTGATTCGTCATGCAGGTCAAAGCAAAGAAGGCTCTCGGTCAGCATTTCCTGACCGACCTGGGCATTGCGTCCAAAATCGCCCGCACCATATCGGAACCGGAACTGGCCAAAGCCCTCGGTGAACAACCTTCAGGTGCGGCGGCTCCCTCTGCGGCTGAAGACTCCTCGGCAGAACTGAAGGCTGAGGGTAAGGCAGAGCAGTGGAGTCGGCTGCCGGTCGTAGAGATAGGCCCCGGCATGGGGGTACTGACCCGCTTCCTCGTAGAGGAGGGAAAGGATGTGACGGCCATCGAGCTGGACGCGGAGAGCGTGGCTTACCTGGGCGCGAACATGCCGGACCTCCGTGTGGTCGAGGGTGACTTCCTCAAGCTCAACCTCGATGAAGTCGTCGAGGGGGAGATGGTGCTCATCGGCAACTATCCCTACAATATCTCGTCACAGATCTTCTTCAAAGTGCTTGAGAACCGCGAGAAAATCCCCGTCGTCTCGGGCATGCTCCAGAAGGAGGTGGCCGAGCGCATCTGTGCGTCGCCGGGCGGAAAGGTTTACGGCATCCTCTCGGTCCTTCTTCAGGCATGGTATGACTGCCGCTACCTGTTCAGTGTCCCTCCGGGCGTTTTCTCGCCGCCTCCGAAGGTTCAGAGCGGTGTCCTGAGGCTGACACGCAACTCGCGCACCGAGCTGGGATGTGACGAAAAGCTGTTCAAGACCGTGGTCAAGACCGCTTTCGGGCAGCGGCGCAAGACCTTGCGCAACTCCCTGGCGGGTCTCATTGCGCCCGACTCGCCTCTTCGCGAGGATCCGATACTGGCCCTCCGCCCCGAACGCCTCTCGGTCGAGGACTTTATCCGCCTGACCAAGGCGCTCCAGAAGTAAGGCCCCCTCTGCACGTCAGCAGGCTCTGCCGACCACAGCGACATCAGGACGCGAATCAAACAAGATACCGGGTTACCGGACAATAAAAAAGCTCCCGCCGATTTCGGCGGGAGTCTTTTTGTATTTGAAGGGGGAATGAAGTTTACTTCAGCAGTGAGCGACCCTTCTCGATTGCCTGCTCGTTGAGCGGGATGAGCTTGTGGTGACGTTCGGGAAGTGACTTTTTCAGACCCTTGATGACGTTCTCCATCGGGAGCTTGTAGGGCATGGCCTCGAGCAGAGCACCCATGACTACCATGTTGTATGCCTTGGAGTTTCCGAGGTCGAGGGTGGCGTCCATGGCGTCGATGGGATAGATGGTGATGTCGTCGCGCTGGGGAACGTTGTGGATACCGTTGGTATCGTAGATGAGGATACCGCCGGGTTTCACTTTGGGAGCGAACTTGTCGAGAGACTGCTGGTTGAGGGCGATGACGATGTCATACTTGTCGAGAACGGGCGATGAGATCTTCTCGTCAGAGAGGATGACGGTCACGTTGGCCGTACCGCCGCGCTGTTCGGGACCGTAAGAAGGCATCCAGGTCACCTCTTTGTCGTCCATAAGACCGGAGTAGGCAAGGATCTTGCCCATCGAGAGGACACCCTGTCCACCGAAACCGGCGATGATGATTTCTTCTTTCATTGTGTTTGTCGAAATTATTGAAGTGAGGTGAATAGGGATTTACTCGTTTTTGAGGTCACCGAGGGGATATTTCGGGAACATGTTCTCAGCCATCCACTCGTTAGCCTTTTCGGGGCTCATCTTCCAGCCTGAGTTACAGGTAGAAACGACTTCGACAACCGAAGTGCCCTTCTTTGCCATAGCATTTTCGAAAGCCTTCTTGAGGGCGGCTTTGGTCTTGCGCACGGCGGCGGGGGTGTGGACGCTCTGACGGGTTACGTAGCAAGTGCCGTCGAGGATGGCCATGAGGTTGGTGATCTCGAGGGGGTGACCGTTGAGGTCAACGCGGCGGCCGTAAGGCGTGGTGGCTGTCTTCTGGCCCACGAGGGTGGTGGGGGCCATCTGACCGCCGGTCATGCCGTAGATGGCGTTGTTGACGAAGATCATGACGATGTTCTCGCCACGGTTTGCGGCGTGGATGGATTCAGCGGTACCGATTGCCGACATGTCGCCGTCACCCTGATATGTGAAGACTACGTTCTCGGGCCAGAGGCGGTTGGCTGCTGTTGCGACTGCCGGAGCACGACCGTGGGCGGCCTCGATCCAGTCAACGTCGATATAGTTGTATGCGAACACTGCACAGCCTACCGGCGAAACGCCGATTGTGCGGTCAGTGATGCCGAGTTCTGCAATGACCTCAGCCACGAGTTTGTGGATCACACCGTGGCTGCAGCCAGGACAGTAGTGCATGTGAACACTCTGGTCCAGAAGTTCGGGAGCGGCATATACCTTGTTCTCCGCGCAGATGATATCTTTGATGTCCATATTAGGAAGCGGATTCTTATTTGTTGATAATTTTCTCTTCGAGAGCTACTACTACCTCTTCGGGGCTGGGGATGATACCGCCGAGACGACCGAAGTGCTCTACGGGGAGGTTGTCATGGACAGCGAGACGGACGTCTTCGATCATCTGGCCGGCGTTGAGCTCGACGCAGAGGATACCCTTCTTGCCCTGGGCGGCCTTGGCGATGGCGTCGGTCGGGAAGGGCCAGAGGGTGATCGGGCGGACGATGCCGACCTTGATTCCCTTTTCGGCTGCGAGTTCGCGGGCTTTGTCACAGATACGGGCGATGGTACCGAAAGCGACGATCAGATAGTCTGCGTCTTCGACACCGATCTCTTCCCAGCGGGTCTCGTTCTTTTCGATCTCGCGATAGCGGGCCTGGAGCTGGTGGTTGATGACCTCCATGCGGCTCGATTCGAGCTCGAGAGAGGTGATCACGTTGCGCTTGCGGCCATCCTTGCGGCCGTCGGCAGCCCAGGGGCACTGTTTGCGGATCTCTTCGTCGGTGCGGCGCGGACGCTGCTCGGGAAGAACAACCTTCTCCATCATCTGGCCTACGATACCGTCAGCGAGGATCATGGCGGGGTTGGTATATTTGAAGGCAAGGTCAAAGCCGAGGCCTACGAAGTCGACCATTTCCTGAACGGTCGAGGGAGCGAGCACGATCAGGTGGTAGTCACCGTGACCGCCGCCCTTGGTGGCCTGGAAGTAGTCGGCCTGCGAGGGCTGGATGGTGCCCAGACCCGGACCGCCACGCATAACGTTGAGGATCAGCGCGGGCAGCGATGCGGCTGCGATATAGGAGATACCCTCCTGCGTGAGGCTGACGCCCGGTGATGACGATGATGTCATGACTGCTTTGCCGGTAGCTGCGCCGCCGTATACCATGTTGATGGCCGCTACCTCAGATTCTGCCTGGAGTACCACCATGCCGGTTGTCTCCCAGGGCATGAGCTCCTCGAGGGTCTCGAGTACTTCAGACTGGGGCGTGATGGGATAACCGAAGTAACCGTCACAGCCATAACGGATGGCTGCGTGTGCGATCGCTTCGTTACCTTTCATGAGTCTTACCTCTTCTTTCATATTTTAAAGGTGTTCGTTTGTTGTCAGTTTGTTGTCAGGATTCTTCAATCAACCTTTACGCGATAGACTTCGATACATGCGTCGGGACATACCCATGCGCATGAGCAGCAGCCCGTGCAGTTGTCGGGATTGGCCATATACGCGTAGTGATAGCCGCGGTCGTTGACCTCGTTGGGCTGAAGGGAAAGAGTATTGGTGGGACATGCAACCACACACAGGTTGCAACCCTTGCAGCGCTCGACGTTCACCGTCACCGCTCCTTTTACTTTTGCCATAATTGTGAATATGTAGATGTTAGTTAGAGTCTCTGTTGACCACCGGTTTTGCTTAAATTCTTATAAATCAGCATTCAAGCTCTTTTGGCCGGTTCTATCTCCACAAAGGTACTCAATATTGGTGATTTTTTCTTTATATGAATTATGTTATGCAGCATATTTTTGAGATTCGCATACTCTTTTCAGGGTATGCACCTCTGGCAGCGCATGAATCATAACGGGCGTTTCCGCCCCCTGAATCACTCTTTTTTCTCGGTCAGCATGCGCGCGAGTATCTCCACGCCGCGGGTCGCCGGCTCGGAGATGACCGTGAGGTTCGGAATCCCCTGGAGCAGCGCCGGGTGCGGGTCGATATAGTAGATGGGTGTCCCGCGGCGGACACACTCTATAAGCCCGGCAGCGGGATAAACCACCATCGACGTGCCGATGACGACGAAGATGTCGGCTTCTGAGGCGAGTTCCATGGCCTTCTCGATGTTGGGCACCGGCTCCTGGAAGAAGACGATGTGCGGACGCATCAGGTCACCGTTGGCCCCGCGGGTCTCGGGGGTGGTCTCCAGATGGTCGATGTCGAGCGTCTCGGTATATTCCGGGTGGGCTATGGAGCGGATCTTCATCAGCTCGCCGTGGAGGTGGAGGATGTTCTTCGAGCCGGCGCGTTCGTGGAGGTCGTCGACGTTCTGTGTGATGATGTATACGTCATAGTCCTTTTCGAGGTCTACCAGCGCACGGTGTGCGGCGTTGGGCTGCGCAGCGATAAGGGCGCGGCGGCGTTCGTTATAGAAGCGGTGAATGAGCTCGGGGTTGCGGCGGAAGCCGTCGGCCGAGGCTACCTCCATGACGGGATAGTTCTCCCACAGGCCGTCGGCGTCGCGGAAGGTCTTGATGCCGCTCTCGGCGCTGATGCCGGCCCCGGTCGAGATGACTAATTTCTTTTTCATAATCATGTGAATTGTGAGTTCTGTGAGTCCTGTGAGTTCTGTGAGAACTGTGAACTCCCAGAACTCCCAGTTCTCATAGAGCTCCCATAGCTCTTACTAAAAAGGTGCCTGCGGAAGCGTTCCGGCAGGCACCTTCGTTATGGGTCGTTCCGTTGGGTCTTATTTGATGATGACTTTTGAAGCCTTGTTGCCCTGAACCTTGATGAACAGACCGTTGGCGGGCTCTGCCACGCGACGGCCGTTGAGGTCGAAGTATACTGCAGGTACGTTCTCGTCGATAAGTTCAACGACATTTGTAGAGTCGCCGTCTACATAGAAGTTCTTGATCTCCCAGGTGTCTGCACCGGCGGCGTCAGAAGCATAGAGGAATGCGAATTCCACCTTCTTGCCTGCGTATGCGTTGAGGTCGATGGTGCCGGCGTTCACGAAGCTCCATGAACCTGCCTCGGGCCATGTCGGGATGGTGAGTTTCACCCACTGACCGCCTACCTCGCGGATATAGAAGCCGCAGAGGGTGCGCAGGGTGGTCTGGAATTTGGCGGCGTGGTCGAAGGTAGCGGTCACTGCGCCGGCGGGAAGCTCAACTGCGGGTGAGATTGCCCATGCCTCAGATGCGTATGCCGTACCGTTGATGTAGGCGGTAGCCTTCAGGCCATACTGGTCTGACCATGCCCAGATAAACTCAGAACCTTCGGGGAGAACCACGTTGTTGTAGGTCCAGTCACAACCGGTTTCGAGGGCTGCGTATACGTGATTTCCTGCGGGAGTCGGATCGGGAGTAGGCTCGATTGTAGCGCCAGATGCTGAAACGGTGAAGCTCTTGATCTGTACGTTGGGGTTGTTGCCGTCGGCACCCTTTGCGTTGGGAAGGGTGAAGGTCACGGAAGTGGCTTTGGCCGAGTTGTTCCAGGTGATGACCTTGTCGCCTGCGTTGACAGCCACCTCGCCGGTGTTGGCGGTGATGTTGTCAGTGCCCTTGATGTTGGAAAGGTCCCATACGATAGAGCCGACCTCTGCGCCTGAGGGGAAGGCGATGGTCATCTCACAACCCTTGTAGAGACGGATGGTGGCAGTGGCGTTCAGGTGATAGAGGGCGGGAGTCTGAGAGTCACTTGCCTCTTCACCGGCCTTGAAGGTAAATGAGTAGCCACCGATTTTCAGAGACTCGAGGGGCTGGTAGTGCTCCTTGGTGGTGCCCTTTTCAGGTACGAGTTCGCCTACAACATCAGTAGCGTCGGCTGCTGACAGGGTCACGTCAGCGGCGCTCATTGTGCCGAATGCCAAAGCGGCAGCGGCAAGAGAAAGTAAATATTTCTGCATAGAGATAAGTTAAATGATGGTTAATCGGTGCAAATATAAGCTAAAAATCTCCAACTGCCAAGAGGGGAATGTTAAAAAGCAGGGAGATTCGGAAAAAACCGTTAAAATAGTTTAAGTTTCTAAAACTTTTATTAATTTAGCACCGTGATTAACCGTCACGCCGGCCCCGGAGGGGGAATGAAGCGCGATGAAGCAGGCTCCGGTCCGCATTCCGTCTGCTTTTTCTCCTCTTTCCTTCTGGCCAAACGATATTTTATAATTTTCCAAAACATCCTGGATAATTCTTTCAACACATACCCCGATAGTTATGAATAAATTCCGAACGATTCTCGCGGCTGTCGCGCTGACCGCTCCGCTGCTGGGCCTCGCGGATCCTACCGATCCCAACGAGCTGGCCGATGCCGCCTATAATGATACCATCGTAAAGAAAGGAGGGAGCCTCCGCTATGCCCTCGCCTCGGACGAGGACCGCGCCCTGCTTCAGCAAATCCGTGAGAAGGACCCTGCGGGCGTACCGGTTCCCAAGTTCGTGCTCCGCACCGATGACCGCATGTTCGTCATGGGTATCGGCGGCCAGCTGAACGCCATCGTGGGCGCCGACCTCGGCAATGACCTCTACAACTCGAACGGTGCCGGCGTGAACTTCATCACGCAGGATATCCCCGTCCCGGCCCCTAAGGGAAAGAAGGGTAACTTCTACATCAACCCCTTCAACTCCTATCTCGACCTGCAGGTCGTCGGTTTCGGCCACACCAAGAACGCCATCTCGGCCTATTTCAAGCTCGGTACCGACGGCATGACCTCCAACATCACACTCCAGCGTTGTTATATCTCGTGGCGCGGCCTGACGATAGGCCAGAAGCTGACCCTCTTCCAGGACGGCGCCGCCTGTCAGCCCCCGACAATCGACCCGGAGGGTCCCTCGGGCGACGTTTCGGCCGTGGCTTACGAAATCAGCTATATCTCACCCTCCTTCAAGGGTTTCCGCTTCGCCATCGGTCTCGACAAGCCTACGTTCTACACCGCTTCGGGCAGATACTTAGGTGACCTGAACCAGTCGACGCTGGACTTCTTCCAGAACTCCGGAATCACGAATGACCAGGTGGCCGACGCCGACTATACCAACCAGAATATCCCCGACATTCCGGCCTGGATAGAGTATGCCGACCCGAAGAACGGCAACAACCGCATCCGTCTGTCGGGTATGTTCCGCGCCTTCACCTATCGCGACAATGTCGACAAGAAGACGCGCGTCTCTCCGGGCTGGGGCCTGATGGTCAGCGGTAACCTCAATCCTGTGGATCCCCTGATTCTCTATCTGCAGGTTGTCTATGGCAAAGGCCTGGCCAAGTATATCCAGGACATTTCGGGACTCCCCTACGGCTACACTCCCCAGATCGGCAAGGACGGCGTTCCCAACGGTCAGATGACCCCCTCGCCGATGATGGGCTGGGTGATCGGCGCGACCTATAACTTCAGTCCGCGCTGGCAGGTGAACGCCGTGGCCTCCATGGCAAACATCTGGAAGGTCGGTGACTATGCGCGCCAGGCGGAGCTGATTCAGAACTACAAGAACGCGACATACGTCGCCGCCAACGTCTTCTACACGATGACCTCCTATCTCCAGTTCGGTCTTGAGTACCTGTACGGTCACCGCCAGACCTACGGACACGGCGGCGCGTCGGATAACCGCGTTCAGGCCCGCATCTCGTTCACTATCTGATGAGCTTGGGCCAGAAATACGGTCACGGAGGCGCGTCGGCGCATCTCGTTCACTATCTGATGAGCTTGGGGAAAAGGGCACGCGCCCAGTAGGCGGCGAAGGTCACCGGCGCGTACCAGGGGAAGAACCTCCGCTGGAAGTGCAGGTACTCGTTGAGGCCCATGCCGGTCGGCGCGTAGAGGTACTCGATGCGTTTCTTGAGCGGCTTGCTCATGAGTATCTCGCGCAGCGGCTTGTGATCGTTGTCACAGAGTCCGACATAGTCCTTGAGGATAAGGACGGGGAAACCCTTGCGGCGCGCCATGAAGGTATAGTCGAAGTCCCCAATACCGTGAACATATCCCGGCGTCATGGTACCGAGTTCCTTGACGACGTCGTTCATAATGAGTGTGATGTTGCCGTTGGCGATGTCACACTCCTTATATGTGCCGTCGGGTTCAAGTTTCGTGAATGAGGCCCTCAGACGGCTTCCGGCTCTCAAACCGCCGTAGGTCCGCCTTTGTCCCTTCATGTCGAGGGTGCTCCCGACATAGATGCCGCCGGTGCCGTATTTGGCGCGACAGTACCGGTCGGCGCCGAGCAGCTCGGGCCAGACGTTGTCCTTGAGGACGGTGTCGTCGTTGAGCCACAGGTAGCCGTCATAGCCGCCGTCGTTTACGGCGCGGCGCCATGACATTTCTGTTCCGCCGGCCCAGTAGAGCGAACCGTCACCTTTGGAGATTATCACCTCCGGAAAACGTCGGGCCACGGCCTCGCCGGTTCCGTCGGTCGAGCCGTCGTCGGTGAGGTAGACCTTGAAGTCGACCCCTTCGTGGGGAAGGGCATAGAGGGCCTCGAGACAGGCCAGTGTTTTCTCGCGCCGGTTGAAGACGGTGATGATGACTGCTATCTTCATTCGTGTTTATTTTTTGGGACAGTGTGGGTGAGGGCTCTCAATCGCGCACAATGACAGAGCCGGAGGCCTGGTGTGTGGCGAGGATGAGCATCTCGGCTATCTGGACATGGGCGGGAGCCTGTGCGGCGTAGAGGGCGGCGTCGGCGATGTCGTCGCCGGTCAGGGGGACGATACCTTTATATACGTTCTCGGCGCGCTCTTCGTCGCCGTGGAAGCGTATGCGGCTGAAGTCGGTCTCCACGAGTCCGGGCTTGAGGAGGGTGACCCTGAGCGCGGTGTGGGCGACATCGATACGGAGTCCGTCGGTGATGCTCTTGACTGCTGCCTTGGTAGCGCAGTAGACGTTTCCGTTGGCGTAGGCGGCATCGCCGGCGACACTGCCGATGTTGATGACGTGGCCTGAGTTGCGCTCTACCATGCCGGGGACCACGGCGCGGGTCATTGTCAACAGACCCTTTATGTTGGTGTCAATCATCGTCTCCCAGTCTTCGAAGCTACCTTCATACTCTCGGTCGAGCCCCAGGGCCAGACCTGCGTTGTTGACCAGTATGTCGATTCGGCTCCACTCTTCGGGAAGCGATGCGACGGCGGCCAGTGCAGCCTCGCGGTCGCGCACGTCAAACGTCAGAGTGAGGCACTCCTCACCGTAGGGAGCATAAATTTCGCGCAATTTCTCTTCGCGGCGTGCGGTGGCGATCACGCGGTATCCCGCCTTAAGGAACCTTTCGGCGCAAGCGCGGCCAATTCCGCTGGTGGCGCCGGTCACCATAACAATCTTCTTCATCCTGCAAAGTTAACGAAAAAAACCGAGATATATATAGGATTAGATAGGGTCGGTTAGAGGAGGCGGTGAGTGGCGATGAGGGTGGCAGTGTCGTTCATTTGGAGGCAGAGGGTGCGGTCGGGGCGCGTCAGGCCGGGAGTGAACTCGGAGGGGGCTATGAGCAGCAGACGCCCGCTTTTGAGCGGATGCTCCCATTCGGGCCGCAGGCTCACCGTGGGACCGAAGCCGTTGGGGAGCAGGATGATGACCCTCCCTCCATGCTCCAGGGCGTAGTTCCTTACCTTCGCTTCCGCGCCCGAGACAAAGGGAGAGACCAGCACTCCACCGTTGAAGATGGTGCGGAACCACTCCTGCTTCCGCGACCGCAGCTCCTCTTCGGTGTATTTGCTGCTGATGCGCACAGCCGAAATCCCCGGGTCTGTCAGCAACAGGGCGTTCCCATAGCCCTCGAAAGTGCGCCCCTCAGCAGTGGTGAACCGGAATCGGTGGGTGAAATCAAAGTGGCGCCGGAGATAGAGAAAGTCTGTCGGAGCCCTCTCTATCTGAACGACAAAACGCTCCACCTCACTGTCAGTCAGGACTACCCGGTCGTCGAAGCCGCCGTCGAACAGCGAGCTGACATAGTCCGGCGAGTGAACCTCCTCCCACTCCGTGTCCAGACCGAGATAGCGTTCGTTGGCCTCCTGCTTGAGCTTGAAGAGGATGTCGTCAAGGGTGGTGCCCGACTGAGCCTCATTGCGGACAATGAACGACGCATAGTCGGGCATGATGGCCTTTGCGAGAACACTAACACCCTCGAAACGCGACTGGAGCGAGGCGAAGGCCCGGTTTATGTGCATGCCGTTGGGGAGCAGCTCCACCTCGGGACGCCCTTCGGCTGACGGGGCGGTCTCACGGAACTCAGAGAAACGGGTGACCTCCGGATGGCGCACAAGCGTGACGGCATACACCCCCGGGCGCGAATAGTCGTGCCAGCTCCGGCGGTGACAGATATTCGGGTTCGTGACCCGAGGCGAGGGAACAGTCAGTATGCTCATCGGTGAAGGGGAGTGAGGGTTTCGCGGGGTAAAATTACAAAATCCTCACGTCATTTCTATGCAGTGAATGACCTAAAAAAGAGATTCGCCCTCCCGCTCAAATAATGTTTTAAAACATCATTGGGGTTATCGTCTCATTTTTAGGCCTCTTTTGGTTTGAATTGAGCCGAGGTTTTTGTAACTTTGCATCCCGAGTGACCGCCCTCCGTACACGCAGAGCGGAAGGCATGGTCCCCACTGACGCAACATCAAACAACAAACATACCTTTAAAACTATCTAACAAATAGCCATGAAGCTGAAAATCAGAGATCTGACTATGCGCGACGGACAGCAGTCGCTGTTCGCGACCCGTATGAAGCAGGAGAATGTAGACAAACTCCTCCCGCTCTATCGCGATGCGAAATTCTATATCATGGAGGTCTGGGGCGGTGCCGTTCCCGACTCAGTGATGAGATATCTGGGTGAAAGCCCGTGGGACCGTCTGCGCGCATGCAGCAAGGCCATGAAGGGAATCTCTCTTCTTTCGGCTCTCTCGCGCGGTCGTAACCTCTTCGGTTATGTGCCTTATCCTGACTACGTTCTCGAGGGTTTCTACCGCGAGGCTATCAAGAACGGCCTGAACGTGATGCGTATCTTCGACGCCCTCAACGACATCAACAACATCAAGGGCTCGATCCGCATGATCAACGAGCTCGGCGGCATCGCCGACACCGCTGTCTGCTATACCGTAGACCCGAAGGGCACCCCCGAAGCTGAGAAGATCTTCACTGACGAATATTTCGTAAACCTCGCTGTCGAGATGGAGAAACTCGGCGCGAAGATGATCACCGTCAAGGACATGGCCGGCCTCGTAAGCCCCTCGCGCATCTACTCGCTGATGCCGAAGCTCAAGGCTGCCGTCAAGGTGCCCATCGACTTCCACACTCACTGTACTCCCGGTTACGGCCTGGCTTCAGTGCTGACCGCCATCATCCAGGGCGTGGACATCGTCGACACCAACATCTGGTGGTTCG
>CAZUAK010000024.1:0-20218 GCA_964618395.1 uncultured Sangeribacter sp. | reverse complement strand
TATAGGCTTTAAAGAAAAGTACAAGATGCTACCTATAGCTCAAAATGAACTTCAGACGATTATCGGCAAGCTCGGTATCGTCGACATCACCACGGCCACCATCCGCCAGATCTGCGCTTTGGCCGCCGCACTCGAACAGTATTCGGACAGCGAGTTCGTTCACCTCGAAATCGGAAACCCTGGTCTGCCTGCAGAAAAGATCGGAATTGAAGCTGAAGTGGAGGCTTTGAAGAACGGTATCGCAAACAAATATCCGGCCATCGAAGGCATCAAACCACTCAAGGAGGCCGGAAGCCGTTTCGTCAAGGCTTTCCTCAACGCCGATATCTCTCCCAAATGTATAGTTCCCACCGTGGGTTCGATGCAGGGAAGCTTCACTCTCCAGCTTCTTCTCAAGGACCGCATCCCTGAAAAGAACACAATGCTCATCTTCAACCCCGGGTTCCCCGCACAGAGACACCAGGCCAAAATCCTGGGTATGGAGATAGCGGATTTCGACATCTATGACTACCGCGGCGAAGCTTTGAGAGACAAACTCGAGGAGTTGCTCTCTCCGGGAAAGGTCACCGCCATGATATACTCCAATCCTAACAATCCGGCGTGGACAAACCTCACGGAAGAGGAGTTGAAAATCATCGGTGAGATGGCAACAAAATATGATGTCATCGTCCTCGAAGACCTCGCTTATATGGGTATGGACTTCCGTAAATATATGGGAGAGCCGTACAAGGAGCCCTTCATCCCGACTGTCTCAAAGTATACCGACAACTATATTCTTCTGGTATCGGCATCCAAGATTTTCTCGTACGCCGGACAGCGTATCGCCATGGTCTGCATGAGCGATGCCGTCTATGACCGTCACTATAAAGGTCTGTCGGACTTCTTCGAGATGCCCGATTTCGGAGACTGCTACATCTACGGCATCCTTTATGCGTCGTCGTCAGGTACTTCCCATTCTTCTCAGTACGCCCTGACAGCCATGCTGAACGCCGCGGTCGAGGGTAAACTCGACTTCGTCAAGACCTGTGAGGAATACGCTCACCGCGCGGAACGCATAAAGAAGATCTTCACCGACAATGGCTTCCACATCGTCTACGACATAGACGTGGACCGTCCCATTTCTGACGGCTTCTTCTTCACAATAGGATATAAAGACATGCCGAGCGAGGAACTCCAGCGCGAACTGATGCGCTTCGGAATCTCGTCTATCGCCCTCCCCACGACAGGAAGTAAACAGGACGGTATCCGTGCATGCGTCTCGAATATCATCCAGGAGTACCAGTATAACAAACTTGAGGAACGTCTGAAGGCGTTTGACGAGGAACACAAGTAAAAGACTTCGTTATGAAAATCAATTATTGCAGCGCGGACGAAGCCGTCAGGTTGATAGAAGACGGAGACCACGTCTATATCCAGGGCTCGACATCGACTCCCGAGGTGCTCTGTGAGGCTCTCGCACGCCGTGGAAGCGAGCTGAGGAACGTCACCCTGTATTCGGCCTTCGCCGTGACAAAAGGTCCTGCTCCGTACTGTAAACCGGAATATAAGGAGTCATTCCTTGTTGACAGTTTCTTCGTCTCCAACGCGGTCCGGAAGTGGATTGACGAAGGTTACGGCACCATGACACCCCGTTTTCTCGGGGAGGTTCCGGCCTTGTTCCGCGACGGGACATGCCGAGTTGACGTTGTGCTTCTTAACTGCTCGATGCCCAACGAGGAAGGTTATGTGAGCTTCGGCGTATCGGCTGACCTCGCCACTTCAGCAACCGAATGCGCAAGCCGTGTCATTGCCCAGATAAATCCCCACATGCCTTTCTCATACGGAGATCCGGTCATTAAACTGTCTGACTGTGCAGCAGTTGTAGAGGTTGATGAACCGCTTGTAGAGGTGCCGACAGCCGTGCCCACAGACAAGGAGATCCGCATCGGCAACTATATCGCCGAGCGTATCCCTGACGGCGCCACTCTCCAAATCGGCGTGGGAGGCATACCGAATGCCGTTATACGCGCTCTCGAGAATCACAAGCACCTCGGACTGCATACCGAGGCAATGACCGACGGAGTGCTCCCGCTGCTCGAAAAGGGTGTGATAGACAACTCCATGAAAAAGATAATGCCGGGCAAATCGGTGGCTTCTCTCGCCCTCGGTTCCCGCCGTCTGTATGACTATATGGACTATAACAAAGACATTATCTTTAAGGATGTTGCGTGGACAAACAATCCCTTCATCATCGCACAGAACCCGAAGGTTATGGCCATCAATTCATGTCTCGAAATAGACCTTACGGGCCAGATATGCGCAGACTCTATCGGCACTCGCATATTCTCGAGTGTCGGCGGCCAGCACGACTTCGTCTACGGTGCGTCTCAGAGCGAGGGAGGTCTCTCGTTCCTTGCCATGCTCTCTACCACCAATAAGGGTATGTCTAAGATCAAACCGATTCTGACACCCGGCGCGGGCGTTGTCACCACACGCTTCCAAACCAACTATATCGTGACGGAACACGGTGCGGTAGACCTGAGGGGAAAGAACCTGGCGGAACGCGCCAAGCTGATGATTTCTATCGCTGCCCCCGAAGCACGCGAGGAACTTGAAAGAGCTGCAGCAGAACGTTTCGGTTACTCTTTCCTCCGACTGAAGTAAACGCAGTCGACAGAAGTTAACGCAGTCCTATCGCTGGCAGCGGCTTAAAGCTGATAATGGGTAAGCTGATAACAGCCTAATGCATTTAGAGGCTTTATCAGATAACAGCCTAATGCTGAAAAAGGCTTAATCCTAATAAGGTCAAAGCGATAAAGAACTGCATGACAATATGAGCGACAACACCTCCCGACTCTCCGAACATACGGAAGTCGGGAGGTGTTTCATCATAGCAGAACAGTTCCCTCTCAACATATTTCTAAGTAGTTCTTAAAAATTAATGAGCATATAAAACTTACTTATCGCTTAGTCAATCCGGGTGCGGAATGAAGGAGCTTAGCGAGCTAAGCGACTGAATGACAATCCCGGAGTGACAAGCGAGAATAAGTTTTATAGCTCAAGATTTGAAAACTACTTATTATCGATTTATTTTTAAGAACTACTTAATGATTAGACATGGAAAACGAAGTGATTTATAAGGTTTTGTTGCCCGAAGAGAGAAAAGAAAAAGAGGCTCTCAGTTCACAACTAAAGGAGCTATGGCAGTCTACATTCGGGGATAGCGACGAGTATGTCGAACTTTTGTATGATACCTACCTGGACGATGCCCTGATATGCGTAGGGTATGAAAACAAGTCTTCAGACCGTATAATCGCCTCGCTCACAGCCATACCATATACATTCGGTGAGCCGGAAATTAAGGGCTGGTACTTATGCGGCCTTTCGACCATACCTGTGCTCAGAGGGAGGGGAATCATGGGCAAAATGATGAGGCTAACAGAAGAAGCTGCAATCAGTATGGGGGACAGGCTGATGTTTCTCATTCCGGCCGATACACGCCTGGAAAAATACTATAACCGAAAAGGTTATGGCTCAGGGCGCAGACGCCTTAAACTCCATTTACCGGCTAAGGCCAGTTCGGAGGTTAAAGACAACAAAACAGAAGGTGAGGGGCCTTCATACCGCCTCATAGAAACCACATGGAGCACGATAACAAAGGCGGAAAGGAAGAACCTCATAGACTACCTTAAAGAGGCTGAGAGGAGAGAATATGAAGATTCTATCAGCCATGAAAAAGAACCTGTCGGCGATGAAAGTGAATCTGTCTATCATGTACATGAATCAGGCAGCCGTGAAAATGGGTCCGTTAACAAAGAAAGAAAGGAAAGTCAAAAGGGGATAGCGTTATTCCATTCTGACAGGGATTGGGAGGCGATTTTGCGAGAAAACGAAATTTCCGGAGGACGCATCATATTGGTCAAAATATCCGATTCTGACACAATCGCAGGAGTCGCCTTAGGTTATGTTTTATCGGAAGGACAGTCATCAAAAATAGAGGCAGCCACCGAAACAGGTACTCCTTCGGACTCGGAAAACGCAGAGCCCCTTGACTTTATTGAAAAGCCTGCCATGAGAAATGAACCATGGTTTGAGGTCAGGCGACTATTAGGTCAACGCAAAGCCCTGGAATATATAATTTCGAAGCTCCGCGATAAAGGAGACATCAAATTGTGTACATTCGAAGACCAGCATAACATGGAAAATGAATTTGCGTCCGAAATCATTTCGACAGAGGTAGACCCGTACTTGATGGTGAAAATTCTCGACCTACAAAAGCAAAACGAGTCCAAATCCTCAGAATCTGAAAATTTAAAATTATCGACATCTGATCAATCCGCTCAGAAATATTCGATTTTCAGAAATAGGGATGAAGTTCTTGACAAATGTCAAAACGACCCAAACCGAGTTTTCGCATCACTTCTCCTCGAATGACGCGCATCACCACTTGAACAAACCACATCATCATTTGAATGAAACACAACACCACTCGAACGAAGCACCTCACCACTTGAACGAAGCACATCACCACTTGAACGAAGTACATCTTCACTAAAATGAGGAACAACATACCCCCGTTCCAATAAAGCAGTATATCCACAGCGTCAGATTGTAGGGTCGCGGCCTGCCGCGACCGCCGAATGCACAATATGATCCATGAGAAGTTTTACCGGTATCAAGGCGGTAAAACTTCCTTGTTTATAGGTAAGCCTCATGGGAGCTGCTGCGAGTCCTTCTGTCAGCTAAGTGATGAACTATAAGGTATCGATGAAAGGCAGCAGAATTTGTACTGGGAGAGATAGAAGGAACGAATAAGGCAACCTTGTTGTCAGCTTCAGACTCAAACCGAGGCAAACGTTTGAAAAATTTTTGAAGCAAGAAATCACAGTAGGGGAGAGCAATTGCAATTATCAAATAATTTTATTTCATTTCTTAGATTTACATTTTTAAATCTAATTTATTGAATTATAGTTTCTGAATTACGATTGGAAATATTAAAACATAGAACATAAATTAAGAATATAAAACACCATTCTAACCTGAATTTCGCAAGTTGAAATAAAGCCAATTAACATTTGATAACGTTTATGCAATAGTACAGTAAACCAATGTGTTACAGATAAATTAATGTTTGAATTCATGTAATGGAAGCCAAAATATCCATGATCCAGTCTAATGACCCTTTTTTCTCTCTTCTTTGGACTTATTTTCAAGTCTATATACCCTCTAAGATGGAGTATCACTTGAAGGTTTCAGAGAGGCAATTTTCAAATTTACAAATTCGTTTATTAAATTCACAATTTCAAAATTGAATTTTCAAATTGATTTTACAAATTTGCATATCTCAATGAAATTTTGTAATTTTACAATCTGAAATTTCAATCTTTTGAAGGCATTTTAGTCTCCTGAGGCAGGATTTTTGCCATTTTTCAACCTCCGTTTTTGAGCCATCTCAAAAACTGCTTTTGGATCCTGAGGCTAAGACACCTAAACCGGACCCTTCGGAACCCGAGACATTCGCGACCGAGGGCCAAACACAAATCCACTCTGATGGAAGACAATATCTCACTGCGTCTGAAGACGTTTATTACATATTTAGGTGTTAACGATTCCGCATTTGCCGATAACTGCGGGATCTCGCGCTCTACATTAAGCCTCATCCTCTCCGGTCGGAACAAGAAGGTGAACGACCAACAGCTCGCACAGATCCACACTGCCTATCCCCAACTTTCCATGCTTTGGCTGATGTTCGGGGAGGGTCCGATGCTTCTTGAGAATAGTCAGGAAGATCATTCCGGTCAAAACGTCGATAAAACCACAGGTGAGATTCTGGAATTTGCGTCCAACGGCCCACAAATTACGAGCGGTCCAATTCTCAACGCCTTAACTGAGTCTGAAATAGCGAATAATCAATTGTCTGAAAACAACTTAAAGCTGCTTAAGAAAATTGAAGATTTGGAATCTAAAATTGCAAAACTTGAATCAGAGCCCCGAAAAGTCGTAAAAATCACGATTTTTTATGATGACTCGACCTTCGACAGCTTTGTGCCGGAGAAATGACAAGCCCGCTGCGAGACCGGTTGCCTTCTTGACCGTCCGTCCGCTGTTACAATATGTGACCTTATAAATACGTTTGTTATTAGTATACCCAAGATACAATCTTTGGTACACTGATTATTTCTGTACTCGACTCAAAGTCTCCCGTTAACCGACCATTGTTCTTTGAAGTCGCTTTAAAAGGTACGATTAACCTCTATGAAAGATCTTCTGCTGACATCCGGCATACTTCTCCTATCAGGAATCACATATCCGCTTACGACCCAGGCTGCCCGAGGCACCTTGAAATTTGACGGGCTTTCACTGCCCGCCATCGGGGTCGACGTGCCCGCTAACACCGGACTTGATAAGGTTTACGTTTGCTACGAAATTGCCAATTCTACTGTCAAATTTCAAACATCCAACCCGTCGACAAAATGGTATCGATATGCAAATTTAGGTGGTGGATATGCAGAAGAGATTACATCGGGGATAGAGTACGACCGCGGATATTCAATCCTCACGAATCCCGTCGGAGACATGGGTTATATCATCGAAGACGGAGACTCGAGAGCCTATTTCTGGATCATTGAATATAAGGGTCAGCGGCTTAATCTCGAGAGGGCCGATGCCGCACCGGATCAGGAATGTGAGTACTCCATAATATCTGTCACGGGTGAGGGTGGACCGCTCCATTACTTCTCAATAAACGGACAGCAGATGGTCCTCAGCAGAGACATAGAGGTGCGCTACAATACCCTCTCATTTGACTCATCGGCCGAACAGTATGTCCAGGGAGAATTGGTCAAAAAGTTTGAATACCTCACTCCCGAGTTGCGTATTACGCCCCCGGCATATTGCCAGTCCCGCTTCTATATTTCTGGCGACCGATTCCTGAAAGAATGGAACTGGCTCGAGGAGATTGAGACGGAACCTATCGCACCGCACGCAATATCAATCGAGACTACCGCACAACAGGAAGGGGCAGAGGCGACCAAGTCCGGCCGGACGAGAGACGACTCCGTTAGCCCTGAAGAAGGTTCTGAAGGGGGAGAAAACGGTGACAATACACCGGCTGAAGAAGAACCTGGGAGCAATGTCATATCCACTCCGACAAAGGGACTCGGCGGTTCGGCACCGGTAGACATAACATTCCGGGCCATTGTCACTGACGGTGTCCTCCACAATGAGTGGCAGATGTCCCGAGACCCCAACTTCGACCCTATCGAATATCGCTTCAATCAGCAGGACCTTGACTATACATTCCTTGATGAAGGAACTTACTATGTCCGTTATGTCGGAAGCAACGCCGACGGCTCCTGTGAGGAATACGGCGACGTCTACGAAATCACCATAGGTGAGTCCGAACTCCGGATACCGAACGCGTTTTCTCCCAACGGAGACGGCATCAACGACGAGTGGAAGGTCGCCTACCGTTCGCTCTTGAAGTTTGAATGTTGGATTTTTGACCGCTACGGAAAGGAAGTCTGCCACCTCACTTCGCCAGACCAGGGATGGGACGGAAAGATAAAGGGCAAATATGCCAAACCCGGTGTCTACTACTATGTGATAGAAGCACAGGGCGCCGACGGAAAAAAATACAAAAAAGGTGGTGATATAAACATCATCAAATTCGTCGGTGGGAACAAAGCGGAGATTCCCCAGTGATTGAATATTGAATTTCAATATCCGGTTACGGATGGACACGATGAAGCTGAACGGACAGCTTCGCTGACAACTTGGAGAAACGACTTTATAGAAAATGAAAAACGAAAAGAAAGACACTGCATATATCGACGATAAGGATATCCTTCAGACCGCGGAGATCGAAATAGTCCCCACTCAAGAGATCGAAACGGTACCCACTCAAGAGATCGAAACGGGCCTTACTGAAGAGATTGAAACGGTACCCGCTGAGGAGATTGAGGAGCTTGATGCTGACGGAAACGAGGTGTTCACTGCGTCGGACTCAGTCGAGGTGGTCGGAGCCAGGGTCAACAACCTGAAGAATATCAACGTCACCATTCCCCACAATAAACTGTGTGTGGTTACGGGATTGAGCGGGTGCGGTAAATCGTCACTCGCTTTTGACACCATATTTGCCGAAGGTCAGCGCCGGTATCTCGAGACATTCTCTGCATACGCCAGGAACCTTCTCGGCTCCATGACACGTCCGGACGTAGACTACATCACGGGGCTCAGTCCGGTCATCAGCATTGAGCAGAAGACCGTCAACAAGAATCCCCGAAGCACCATCGGTACGACAACCGAGATATACGACTTCTTCCGACTGCTTTACGCCCGTCTGGGAGAGGCCCGAAGCTACATATCCGGCAAACCGATGGTGAAGTATACCAAAGAGAAAATATTCGACCTCATATCTTCTGAATATAAGGACAAGAAGGTTTATATACTCTCACCGTTGGTTAAGAACCGAAAAGGTCATTATAAGGAGCTCTTCGAAGGGCTGCGCAAAAAAGGGTACCTGAATGTCCGTGTTGACGGGACTCTGTGTGAGCTGACATACGGAATGAAGGTTGACCGCTATAAGAACCACGACATAGAGCTGGTCGTTGACCGCATGCGTATCACCGACGAGGATCCTCAGCGACTGCATGCCTCCATCGACACCGCGCTCAAACAGGGTGACAGACAGATGATGGTCATGGATGCCGAGACTGAGGAGGTGAGGTACTTTTCGCAGTCGCTGATGGACCCGGAGAACGGACTTGCGTATCCCGAGCCGGCACCCCACAACTTCTCGTTCAACTCCCCCCAGGGCGCCTGCAGAATGTGCAAGGGCCTCGGCACCGTTTATCTGATAGACGAGGAGAAAGTCATACCCGACAAGAAGAAATCCATAGCCGAAGGTGCGATAGAACCTTTGGGCAAAGCGACAAAAACCCTTATTTTCTGGCAAATCGAGACCATCCTCAAATTGAACGGACTGTCACTGAACACTCCTGTGAAAGACATTCCGCGAGAGGTATTGGACGAGATTCTCAACGGGACAGACAAGCGGCTCGTTCTTGAGAACCAGGCTATGAGCATCTCCAACTATCTAACCAACTATGACGGAGTCATAAAGTATATCGAATCGACAACAGCCGACGACGCCACGCCGGAAATGAGAAGACAGTCCGGCCAGTATTTCTCTCAGGTAACCTGTCCCGAGTGTCACGGCCAGCGTTTGAACAAGATATCGCTTCACTACTTCATCGACGGTAAGAACATAGCTGACGTGGCCTCTATGGACATTGAGGAGCTCTACGAATGGACACAGACGCTCGAAGATAAGATACCGCACCAGTACAGGCTCGTCGCCACGGAGATTCTAAAAGAGATCAACACACGCCTCAAATTCCTGCTGGATGTCGGCCTGGACTATCTATCGCTGAACCGCACCAGCGCCTCGCTGAGCGGCGGGGAAAGTCAGCGTATCCGACTCGCCACACAGATAGGCTCGCAGCTCGTTAATGTCCTTTATATTCTTGACGAGCCCTCAATCGGCCTGCACCAGAGAGACAACATAAGGCTGATAAACAGTCTTAAACTGCTTCGTGACGCCGGCAACACCATCATTGTCGTCGAGCATGACCGGGACGTCATGACCGAAGCGGACTATATCGTCGACATAGGTCCCGGTGCCGGCCGCAAGGGTGGTGAGGTAGTGTTTCAGGGAACACCCGGGCAGATGTTGAAGACCCATACCGTGACCGCCGGCTATCTAAACGGCGAAAGACAGATTGAAGTTCCGGAGCAGCGCCGTCCCGGAAACAGCAAGGAGATTGCCATCCTCGGGGCCACCGGCCATAATCTGAAGAATGTGGACCTCCATCTGCCCTTAGGAAAATTCGTCTGCGTCACCGGTGTCAGCGGCTCGGGCAAGTCCTCGCTCATCAACGGGACACTGCAGCCGTATCTGAGCAAACATTTCTACCGTTCGCTCCAGGAACCGCTGCCGTTCAGAGAAGTTCACGGAGTGGAAAACATAGACAAGGTCGTCACGGTCGACCAGTCACCGCTCGGACGCTCTCCAAGGTCGAATCCCGCCACATATACCGGAGTCTTCACCGATATCCGCAAACTGTTTGTTGACCTTCCTGAATCCAAAATCAGAGGCTACAAACCCGGACGGTTCAGCTTCAATGTCTCGGGCGGAAGATGCGAGGCCTGCAAAGGAAACGGATATAAGAGCATCGAGATGAACTTTCTCCCCGATGTGCTTGTGCCCTGTGAGGAATGTCACGGAAAACGCTACAACCGCGAGACACTTGAGGTCAGATTCAAAGGGAAATCCATCTCTGACGTGCTTGAAATGACTGTAAATCAGGCAGTAGAGTTTTTCGAGAATGTTCCGTCGATTCTTAAAAAGATTAAGGTGCTCCAGGAGATAGGTCTGGGTTACATCAAGTTGGGTCAACCCTCGGCCACCCTTAGCGGCGGTGAGAATCAGCGAGTTAAGCTGGCGACCGAACTGGCGAAGAAAGCAACCGGAAAGACGCTTTACCTGTTGGACGAGCCGACGACCGGACTGCATTTTGAAGACATAAGGGTGTTACTTAACGTTATAGACCGGCTCGTGGAGAAAGGGAACACTGTAGTGGTCATTGAGCACAACATGGATGTCATCAAATGTGCCGATCACATCATAGACCTCGGACCCGACGGCGGACGCAACGGCGGACAGATCATCGCGCAGGGAACACCTGAAGAAGTAGCGAAAACCGACTCGCCGACCGCAGTCTTTATCCGTGCCGAACTGGAAGCTGCAAAAAAGCTGAAAGTCGCCAAGCCGACAAGGAAATCCGCAAGAAGCAAAACGGCCAAGCAAAAGGTTACGGATAAGACGAAAGAAACCGAAAGAAAGAACACAACGAAAGAACCAAAATAAGATTGCGTAATCACGATTATGTTAAGTACACTCCATACAGAATCCTCCATCGCCTCTCCTCGCGCCTTCCTCTTCGACCTGGACGGGGTCATCCTTGACAGCGAAACCGTATACACCGAAATCTGGGAAGAGATAAACCGTCTCTATCCCACCGGTGTCGAGAATTTCGCACTTAAGATTAAAGGCTCAACGCTCGAGAAAATCCTTTCTGACTATTTCCCCGGCGATGAACTTCGGAAGAATGTCGAAGCCAAGCTTTATGAACTTGAGGGCAAGATGAAATACAGATATAAACCGGGCTCTAAAGAGACGCTCGAATTTCTTAAGGGCCATGGTGTCCCGACAGCTTTGGTGACGAGCAGCAATGAGGTGAAGATGGAACATGTATATCAGCAACTGCCCGAGCTTAAGGGTTTCTTCAACACCATCATCACCGGAGACATGGTGACCAAATCGAAGCCCGACCCGGAGGGATATGCCTTAGCGGCAAAAAGGCTCGGTTTCAGTCCGGAAGACTGCGTGGTTGTTGAGGACTCATTTCAGGGCGTGATGGCAGGTAGAAACCTCAATTCGAAGGTCGTTGGCGTCACCGGCACAATTCCCGTAGAACTGCTCAAAGAGAATGCCGACATGGTCGTGGACTCCCTTGAAGAATTGATTCCTCTCTGCGACAACGGCTGACCTACAAGGACACTTAACACTCTATAAACAAGATTTTTACAAGATGAACAATAATATACCGCTCGCGGAACGCATGCGCCCCTCCACCCTCGACAACTATGTCGGACAAAAGCACCTTGTCGGTGAAGGTGGCGTGATTCGGCGTATGATTGAGTCGGGACGTATCAATTCCTTTATCCTCTGGGGCCCGCCGGGTGTCGGGAAGACTACCCTCGCCCGCATAATAGCAAAGACGGTCGATGCACCGTTCTACACCCTGAGTGCCGTCACTTCGGGGGTAAAAGACGTACGCGACATAATCGACCGCTGCAAGGCCGAGGCCTCTTCCCTATTCGGCGTAGAACGTGGTCGACCGATACTCTTTATTGATGAAATTCACCGGTTCAGCAAGTCTCAGCAGGACTCCCTGCTCGGAGCTGTCGAACAGGGCGTTGTCACCCTTATCGGTGCGACGACCGAGAACCCCTCGTTTGAAGTCATCCGTCCCCTGCTCTCCAGAGCACAGGTCTACACTCTCAAATCGCTCGAAAAAGAAGACATGGAGACCCTGCTTGACGAAGCCTTGAGTAAGGACCCAATCCTTCAGAACCGGGACATAGAAGTGAAAGAGAAGAACGCCCTGTTGCGATATGCCGGAGGAGACGCACGAAAGCTTCTCAACATAATAGACCTCATAGAACAGTCTGTCCCATCGGGAGAGAAAGTCATTATCGATGACGAGACCGTGACCGCGCGTTTGCAGGAAAATCCCGCGGCATACGACCGCAATGGAGAGCTCCATTATGACATCATCTCAGCCTTTATAAAATCTGTCAGAGGGAGCGATCCGGACGGTGCGCTTTACTGGCTTGCCCGAATGGTGAAGGGGGGCGAGGACCCCGAATTCATTGCCCGACGCCTGGTCATCCTTGCCGCTGAAGACATAGGTTTGGCCAACCCTAACGCTCTCTTGCTTGCAAACGCCTGTTTCGACGCCCTCCACCGTATAGGGTGGCCTGAAGGAAGAATCATTTTGGCGGAGTGTACGGTCTATCTTGCCACATCGGCCAAATCCAACTCCGCCTATGCAGGAATAGCCAATGCCTTGGCGGAGGTAGACCGGACCGGTGACCTTCCGGTTCCGTTACATCTGCGCAACGCCCCGACCAAACTGATGAAAGACCTTGGATATGGCGACGGGTACAAATATGCCCACGACTATGAAGGCAACTACGTCAAACAACAATACCTCCCGGACGGAGTCCAGGAGGCACAGTATTGGTTTCCTCAAAACAATCCTACGGAAGCGCGGATGAAAGCCGCACAAGATGCCCGTAAATGAGCGGTTTGGTCAATCATTGAACGTCGGTATCAGTACGAGGTGATTGTGCGCGTCGAAACGATACAGGGCGCTCGAGCCTGTAGAGATGTCCGATACTTTGAAGGTATAGGTCTCGATACTGTATTGAGCGCCGGTGTATGCCGCGAAGGCCGCCGCCACTGCTTCATAAACCGTCGTGAATCCTGTGCCCGTATATTCTGAGACTACATTCTGCTCAAAATAGATTTCCACCTTTACGGTGTCTTCTGTCATAAGTCTGTTTTCCATAATATAGATTTTTTATTCGGCTTTCAGATTTGGCCCGGAGCCTTGCCGCCCCTTTTTCAGCTCTCCCCTAACCTAAGTTCTCGAAGATACAGTGGTATCTAAGAAAGATACACTGGGCTCCATGACAAGACAGGGGCATATCCTAAGGCCATTTCTTTTTGTGATATAACATGAAAAAATGGTTGAGGGATGAATAATTATGATTTATTAACACGTTAGGCCAAAACGAAGGTATTTATCTTCTTGTTAATGTTTCGGATTATGGTTCTTTTTTTGTAATTTTGCAAAATCCCGATCCCTCTCCTCACAGACGCGGGGACGGCGGAAATTTATTACCGTGAAGAAACAACAAGAATATGGCAAACGCTGAACTCGAATATGCCGACATAGCTCCTTATCCTGATGAAGTCTTCAAAGAGAAGATGGCAAAACTGGTCAAGGAACCCGGACTGATTCATGCTTTGAATTATACGATGCCCAAAGAGGATGTCCCCTCTCTGGTCAACGAGCTGCTTAAGATCGATAACAAATACGACTTTCAGCATAAGGTGATGTATCCCTTCCTGGAGATGCTTGCCAAGACCACCACAGCCGGAATAACCCTCGGAGGTGTGAAATATCTCAATCCCGGCGTCAACTATACGTTCATCACCAATCACCGGGACATTGTCCTGGATGCCTCTTTCCTCAACCTGACATTCCTTCGGCGCGGGATGCCTACCTCTGAGGTCGCCATCGGCAATAACCTGCTGATATATGACTGGATCACCGACCTCGTGAGGCTCAACAAGAGTTTTGTCGTCAAACGCGACACCGGTGTGAGGGAGGCGCTCCTTGCGGCGAAAAAGCTATCGGGCTACATTCACTACTGCATCCTTGAGAAACAGGAGTCTGTCTGGATAGCCCAGCGCGAGGGACGCGCCAAAGACTCGTCAGACCATACCCAGGAGTCTCTCGTGAAGATGCTTGCCCTCGCCGGAGAGGGCACCTTCATGGATAAGCTCAAGGAGATAAACCTCATGCCGGTCTCCATCAGTTACGAATTCGATCCCAACGACTATCTGAAGGCACGCGAGTTCCTGATGAAACGGCGTGATCCCCACTTCAAGAAGTCTCAGAAGGATGACCTCTTCTCGATGGAGACGGGGCTGCTTCAGTTCAAGGGTAAGGTCCACTTCCAGCTGACACCGAGAATCAACGCCAAGATAGACGAAATCGGTGAGTTCCGCGACACCAACCGCGCGGCCAAGTATGTCTGCGCCCTCATAGACCAGGCCATCCACCGAAGCTATGAGATATTCACCATCAACTATGTCGCTTTTGACGAGCTTCACCACACATCGAGGTTCGCACACAAGTATGACGAGGCTGACAGGCAGAAAGTGCTTGACTATATCTCCGGCCAGCTGGCAAAGGTGGAGCTTCCAGAAATCACGGAAGAAGAGCTCAACTACATGAAGGAGATGATGCTCACCATGTATGCAAATCCCTTGAAAAACAAGCTACGTGCCCTATTGGGTATAGAATCAGAATAATAAACGACTATGCGCCTACCGTTTTTGATGGTCCTCTCTCTCGTTGTGATAGCCCTGCTCGTGGATTTCGGAATATGGGCTATGGCCAAGAGCTTTATCCGCAGACATTCCAAGCGTAAAAGATGGACCATCGGATGGTGGCTGTTTTCCGTTTGCTGTTACATCCTGCTCATAGTGGCGATGCTGATTCCACGCCGGGACGAGTCGGTAGACATCCAGTCGGTGATGTGGATGCTTTACACGTTCATCACCATCTACGCCGCCAAGGCAGGAGCACTCATTTGCGGGGTCTTAGGTTTTATCCCGCTCCTGTTCAGGTATCAGAAGCTGAACCTTCTGAAGTGGGTGGGCATCCCTGTGTCTGTCGTCATCTTCGCCCTTTGCTGGTGGGGAGCGCTGGTCACACGCCATGAAATCGAAGTGAAGAATGTCCACATCCTTTCTGAGCGCGTTCCGGAGGCCTTTGACGGCTACCGGATCGTGCAGCTGTCTGACATGCACGTCGGGACATGGGGCCAGGACACCACTTTCATTTCAAATCTCGTCGACTCGGTGCTCGCCCAGAAGCCGGACCTCATCGTCTTCACCGGCGACATAGTCAACCGTCACACACTCGAGCTGAGGCCTTTTCTCAAAACACTTTCGCGCCTTCATGCTCCCGACGGGGTCATCTCAGTTCTCGGCAACCATGACTACGGCGACTACATCACATGGAAACATCCCTCTGACAGGGCTGAAAACAATGCGCTTCTTGCCGCTTGGGAGAAAGCCATGGGGTGGAACCTCCTCAACAATGAGCACGTCTGGCTGACAAGAGAGGTCGCCGGCACTGATTCTGTGGCAAGGGTTGACTCTATTGCGGTCATCGGCGTCGAGAACTGGGGAGAGCCTCCCTTTCACCAGTATGGACGCCTCGACAAGGCCTATCCTCTCGAAAGCTCAAGTGACTACAATGTCAATGACTCGCGCTTCAAAATCCTTCTCAGCCACAATCCCGAACACTGGCACCGGGTGATATCGGAGACCACTAACATAGACCTCACCCTTTCAGGCCATACGCATGCCATGCAGTTCATCATCAAACTGGGCGACTGGCAATGGAGCCCCGCGGTATTCAAGTATAAGGAATGGGGAGGGCTTTTCGAAAAGCTCAACAAGAACGGAGAGCCGACCCGCGTATACGTCAACATTGGTTCAGGAGAAGTGGGCCTCCCCTTCCGTATCGGCGCTACGCCTGAGGTAACGGTCCTGACATTCTATCACGCCGACATTCCGCAATCAAAATGAATGTACCCGGCAGAGCCCCACACCACCCGTGAAAGACTGGGCAAAGGGAACCGGTCAGCGAACCGAATAAAACGTCTCAGACAATGAAAAACAAGCGGTATGTACTGTCTCTCGGGTCTAACACAGAGGACAGGGAGAGACGCGTGAGAGATGCCCTTAAGTGGCTTCAGACCACCTTCACCGTCACAGGCTTCTCGGAGGTCTACCCTACGGAGCCGGTCGGGAAAGCCCAATCCCCATACCATAATGCCGTCGCTTCCATCGAATCGTCTTTGACGGAAGAAGAGCTTGATAAAGTCTTGAAGAGATACGAGACCTCACAAGGGAGGGACCGGGAGGCACGAGATGCCGGAAAGGTTCCGGTTGACCTCGATATTGTCCTGAAGGACGACGAGGTTCTGAGGCCCTGGGAGTTCAGTCAACAGTTCTTCATCAAGGGCTATAAGCAATTGTGAGATTCCCAGATAAACGAAGCAATTGTGAGATTACCATATATACTCAACACTTGAGATATATACTCAACACTTGAGATATTCTTAAAAAACGAACCAATTGTGATATTCTCAAAACGAAGATATGATAGACACCATACTGAAATATTTTCCCAATCTGAGTGATGAACAGAAACATCAGTTTGAGGAACTGATGCGGCTGTATCCGGAATGGAATGAAAAGATAAATGTCATTTCGCGCAAGGATATAGGCAACCTTGAGATAAACCACCTTCTCCACTCTCTGGCCATTGCCAAATTCCTTTCTTTCACACCGGGCAGCAAGGTCCTTGACTTTGGTTCCGGAGGCGGTCTGCCGGGTATACCGCTGGCCATTCTGTTTCCGGAGGTTGAGTTTCATCTCATTGACCGTATAGGCAAAAAGATGCGTGTAGCCTCGGAGATAGCCGCCGCGATAGGACTCAAGAACGTCACCTTTCAGCACGGCGACATCGGCGAATGTCACAAGAAATTCGACTTTGTGGTGTCGAGGGCTGTCATGCCTCAAAACGACCTGGTCAAACTCTCCACTAAAAATATCGCCAAAGAAGACAGAAACGCCCTTCCGAACGGTGTCATAGCCCTCAAAGGGGGTGACCTTAACGCTGAAATGAGAGGGCTTGAGAACCGCTCTGAAATCGTTCCTGTGTCAAACTACTTCTCCGAGCCTTTCTTTGCGACAAAAGAGATTGTTTACACTATCGTGAAATAACTATCTTGCGCTTCATTTGTTTTTAAGTTAGTAATGCGCAACGCTTAGGTAGTCCTTTAAAGTTAATGAGCATTTAATTTTTCTTATGGATTAATTTTTTAAGACTACTCAAGTACTACAAAAAATAAAGAACTATGAAAGTCGCAAAATTCGGATTCAGTTTATTTGGCATCAACACCTATGTCGTCGTTGACCCGTCCACAAAGGACTGTGCAATTATAGACCCGGGCATGATTGACAATGAGGAACGTGAGGCCATGGACCGCTTTATCGAAAAGAACGGGCTGCACGTGACTCACCTCATCAACACCCACCTGCACATTGACCACGCGATAGGAAACGGCTACGTCAAGTCAAAATATGGCGTAAAGACGGAGGCCCACCCGGCAGACATGTTCCTTGGCGAGAGGCTTCAGGAGCAGGCACGGCAGTTCGGTATCCCTGAAGGAGACAGCAAGGTGGAAATTGAGGTCCCTTTGAAAGAGGGTGACATCATCCATATTGGAGACGGAGAACTGGAAGTAATTCATGTTCCGGGACACTCCCCCGGCAGCATAGCGCTATATGACAAGGCAGACGGTTTCATCATAGCCGGAGACATACTGTTCCAGAGAAGCGTCGGGAGAGCAGACCTTCCCGGAGGCGACATGAAGCAGCTAATAGACGGCATCAAGTCCAAGCTGCTCGTTCTTCCGGATGACACCGTTGTCTTTTCAGGCCACGGTCCGTCAACGACCATCGGCGACGAAAAGAAATACAACCCCTATCTGGTATGAAATAGAGAACCGGTCGATATCATTTACCGATTGAGACTAAGACCCGTCTAAACAGTCAAAGACCCGTCTAAACGACTAAAGACCCATTGAAATAAGTAGAGACCCCGCTTCGAAAGAACGGGGTCCTTACTATGCTTAGGCTTCGGTTATCTTTTGTCATTTGGGTTCAGCTGCTTGAGGAAACGGCGATTGAATTCCCGACGCTCACGGTCAAAAATCCAGCCCCATTTGCAGAAGTAGCGTATCATGTTCACAATGTGAATCCACAACATGCGCTTGGACTTATAACTGGCGGCACGGTGAGCGTGGACTATCGTCGCCTCAGGCCAATAGACGGTTCGATATCTGCGGTGCATTCGTCGCGTCAGATCTATATCTTCCGGATACATGAAGAACCGTTCATCGAACAGTCCGACCTCACGGAGAGCCTTTGTCCGAAAGAACATGAACGATCCCTGGTGATAGGGCACGTTAGCCTCAGAGGCATGGTCCCAGAACTCAAGGAGGAAACGTCTCATCCGCTTCTCTGTCCACGATGACGGCAGGAAACGCCGGGCGATAAGGTCAACCGGTGTAGGCAACAGGCGCACGACGTGTTGCAGACTACCGTCAGGATAGACGGTGCGTGGAATCAGCTGACCGATTTCCGGGCTTTCATCCATGTGCCGGACAATACTCTGTATCGTCCCCGACTCGAACCACACGTCGCTGTTTATCACCAGATGATAAACCACCTCCGGTCGGTCAAGAGAGTTGAGTATGGCCAGATTGTGGGCGGCTCCATATCCGAGATTGCGCCCTGTATAGATATAATCTACGCCTAATTCCCCGCATAGGGAGCGCAAACTGTCGTCCGGCGAGTTATCCACAACCGTCACGTGCCCCACACCGCTCCGGAGGGAGGCGACACAACGACGTAACTCATCGCTGTCAGTGCGATGAGTTACTATCGATGCGTGTATACGGTTTGAATCAAAAACAGATTCCACAGGTGCGGATATAACGGTATCAGTGTATCCCGGCCTTTGAGTGGGTGTTTATCGGATAAAGAGGAGTTCGCGATATTTCGGGAGAGGCCAGATTTCGTTGTCCACCATAAGCTCGAGCTTGTCGATGTGGTAGCGGATCTTCTCCATCAAAGGCACAACATTGTCGTGATATGAGATGGCCTTCTCGCGGTCGTGTTCTATTCTGTTCGCCACCCTTCTTGCCTCGACCATGTTCTCGACCTCCTCCTTGATGGTTGAGATATGGTCAGCCAACTGCTCGATGGCCAGCAGGTCCTGACCGGCAATCTTTTCGGCCTTCTTTTCGTCAAACAATTGCTTGATTTTATAGACGTTATCTAAGAGGACCGACTGATAACGGGTGGCCGCCGGGAGAATGTGGTTGATGGCCAGGTCACCGAGAACGCGGCTCTCGATCTGGATTTTCTTGATATACATCTCCCACTTCACCTCGTTACGCGCCTGAAGCTCTTTCGGGCTGAGTACGCCAGTGCGGGAGAACATCTCGATATTTTTCGGATCCTGATATGCGTCATACATCAGCGGGGCCGAGGTCTCGACATCAAGGCCGCGACGGGCGGCTTCCTGCTTCCACTCGTCAGAATAACCGTTTCCGTCGAAGTGAATGGCCTTCGATTCTCTGATAAGCTCCCTCACCTCTTTGAAGAGTGCGGACTGAAGGTTCTCTCCGTTCTCCACGCGCTTGTCAACCCTGTCAGCGAGTTGATTGAGCGAGTCCGCCACGACGGCGTTCAGAGCTATCATAGCCGAAGCACAGTTGGCTGAAGAGCCAACGGCACGATACTCGAAACGGTTGCCGGTGAAGGCGAAGGGACTGGTGCGGTTTCTGTCCGTATTGTCCACCAGGATTTCCGGAATCTGGGCGACATCCAGGGAGACGCGACCCTTGCCCTCCATGATGATGCGGGCGTTTTCGTCAGACTTCTCGATGGCGTCGAGAATCTTGGTTAGCTGCGAGCCGAGGAACATCGAGATGATGGCCGGAGGAGCCTCGTTGGCTCCCAGACGGTGTGCGTTCGTCGCGTTCATGATGGATGCCTTGAGCAGACCGTTGTGCTTGTGTACGGCAGACATCACGGCTGCCACGAAGGTTATGAACTGCAGGTTCTGTTCGGGTGTCTTTCCGGGTGAGAAAAGCAGTGTACCGGTATCGGTCCCGAGGCTCCAGTTGTTGTGCTTGCCGCTGCCGTTGATGCCGGCGAAGGGTTTCT
>CAZUAK010000023.1:17695-21535 GCA_964618395.1 uncultured Sangeribacter sp. | reverse complement strand
CCGCACATTGACCGCCTCGCAGCCGAGGGCAACGCGGAAGCCTTCAAGTTTGCCAAGCCTCACATTCCCGGCCTCGACTACTCTTTCTCGGGGTTGAAGACCTCCTTCCTCTACACCCTCAGGGACGGACTGAAGGATGACCCGGACTTTATCGAAACGCACAAGGCAGACCTGGCCGCCTCGCTTCAGAAGACCATAATAGACATACTGTTGTCTAAGCTGGAGAAGTGCGTGAAGCAGCATCCCGAGATTCGACAGATAGCCATCGGGGGCGGGGTCTCGGCCAACTCGGGTGTCCGCAAGGCAGTCGCCGAGTTCTGCGAGCGCAGGGGTTTGAAGGCATGGATTCCGGCGCGTCAGTTCACCACCGACAACGCCGCGATGGTGGCCGTGGCAGGCGCCTTCAAGTTTCGCAACGGCGAAACCGGAGACCTGTCAGAACCGCCGTTTGCCCGCGTTCAGGTCTGAGCGTGTCATTTCTACTTAAAAACAATTTCACGATGTCAACCATAGAACAACATATAGAAACCCGACACATTCTCATTTACGGATACGCCTTAGATGAAATCTCGGAAATTCTCTACCGTTTCGAGAGCCGCCTGCCGGACTTCGTCACGCTGTCGATTGAGAACTCAAACCTGTCGACGCGCCTGAAGCTGACCGGAAAGGGAACGGGCCTCGAATGGCTCAGGTTCAACATGAACAGGTACCTCCAGAACCTGATGGAGATTTTCACCGAGGATGTCATCGCCGCTCAAGACCGCTCCATAGCCGAGGTATTGGGTGCACTCTTGGCCGAGAGGGAACTGTCAATCTCGTGCGCGGAGAGCTGCACGGGGGGCAACATCGCCCATAGGATTACGCAGATTCCCGGCTCGTCGGCCTATTTCCTCGGTAGCGTCGTCAGCTACTCTAACGACGTGAAGGCCACCGTCTTGGGAGTTCCGCGGTCTGTCATAGCGGCCAACGGGGCCGTCAGCCGCCAGGTCGGCGACGCGATGGCGCGCGGAGTCTCGGCACTGATGCGCACGGACTGTGCGGTCTCGACCACCGGTATCGCCGGACCGAACGGAGGCACAAAGCTGAAGCCGGTCGGAACGGTGTGGATTTCAGCCAAATACAAAGACACGGTGGTCTCGGAGCTGAAGCACTTCAGGGGCGACCGCAACGCCGTGATAGAGGCGGCCACGGACCACGCCATGGTCATGCTCATCAAGCTCCTGCGCAACTCATACGTCGAGCAGGAGGACCTCAACGACGACTGATACCCCGTTTCAAAAAAATGGCGGTCTGAGATATTTCTGAAACGGGCCCAAGCCACCAAAGATTCAGTAAGAATATTGCCAAAAAAAAGAAAAAGTGGGGAATATGGGGCTGAAAATTTGGTGGTTTCGTAGAGATTTTGTAATTTTGCAGGCGATTTGTGGCTCCTCCATGAAAGCTTAGGGGAAGATGCACCCCGGGGCGATATGAGAACTGAGATGGCGGCCTCAAGTCACACGAACAAGTCAATTTGAAGAATTAACTGAAAAACAGCCATGTCAAAAGTTTGTCAGATCACCGGCAAAAAGGCGTCTGTGGGCAACAACGTATCGCACTCGAAACGTCGCACCAAACGCAAATTCAATGTGAATCTCCACACAAAGAAATTCTACTGGGTAGAACAGGATATGTGGATTGAGCTTCGCGTCAGCGCAGCCGCCCTGCGCACCATCAACAAGATCGGCCTCAACGCCGCCCTGAAGCGCGCAGCAGCAGAGGGTAACCTCGACTTCAAGAACATCACTATCGTTTCTCTTTAATATATCCGAATAACAATGGCAAAGAAAGCAAAAGGTAATCGCGTCCAGGTTATTCTGGAGTGCACCGAGCACAAGAACAGCGGCATGCCCGGCATGTCCCGCTACATCACCACCAAGAATCGTAAGAACACTCCGGGCCGTCTCGAGCTCAAGAAGTACAACCCGATTCTCAAAAAGGTAACCCTCCACAAAGAGATCAAATAATTTTTACTACACCATCTCAATCATAACCTGTTATGGCAAAGAAAACCGTCGCGTCTCTTCAGAAAGGTGAAGGTCGCACCTACTCTAAAGTAATCAAGATGGAGCGTTCACCCAAAACCGGTGCTTACGTCTTCAAAGAGGAGATGGTGCCCAACGATGCAGTTCAGGCTGCCCTGAAATAATTCTGCCGGCATTCCCTCAAAATATACCGGGACCGGACCTCAATCAAGAGGTCCGGTCCCTTTATTTTTACCCACAAGCCCTGTTTCAGCATTTGTTATGGCGTCGGAATGTCTTTTGGCTTGTGCCTGCTCTTACTTGTGCGGGCTCTTATACGAGGGTCAGAAAACGTAGCCGATGCCGAGGTCTATCCAGCAGCCGCCCGTGTCGTTCATGAAGGAGTACTTGCCCTGAAGAGAGAACTTCAGGTTCGGCGTAACCTTCAGCTCCATGCCGCCGCCCAAGTCGAACGCGGCGCGGTTCGCCGTGCTCCCGTGCTCGAAGTTCCACGAGTTGAACGAGAAACCGGCCAGGGGATAGAGTGAGAATCCACGGGCCACACGGAACGGTGCCTGCACGTCGAGAGCAGCCTCGAAGGCCGACGCGCCGTGGTCTCCCTTGAAGGAGTAGCCCACCTCCGGAGCGAGTCGCAGATGCTCGATTATCTGATACTGGAAATAAGCTTTCAGATAGCCACTGTTGTTATAGCCCGAATAACCGCCCGCTATACCGAGGGTCTTCTCACCGGCCTCGGCATGGGTCACGCCAAAGAATCCGGACACCGCAGCGATGACAGCCGCACATTTGAGGAATGTTGTTTTCATAGCACTTCTTGTTTATTTGCCCGGACGCGACAGAACCGTTTGCAGATTCGTCTCGGGTCTGTTTTAAATTGAACAAATCTCGCGTTTATATGGTCGTAACCCGCGATTATATGGTCAAAACACGCGTTATTCAATTTTTGTTTCGTATCTTTGTAATTATTTTTCTGAGCTATGAAGATAGATATCTCCCGTTTCGGATATACACGCGTGATGGCCGCCTCGATACCGGTCGTGCCGGGTGACGTGACCGCCAACGCCAAGGCTATATCAGACACGGCCCGACTGGCCGCAAAAAAGGGTGTCGAGATTCTGGTGCTTCCGGAACTCGCCCTGACCGGCTATACCTGCGGCGACCTCTTTTTTGACGAGTTCCTTCTCAGAAAGGTCAAGGACGGCCTGGTCAAGCTGCCGGCCACCTTGCCCTCGGGGCTGACGGTCGTTTTCGGCTCTCCCTATCAGGTGCGCAACCGCCTGTTCAACTGCGCGATAGTGATGAACGCAAACGGCATAATGGGTATCGTCCCGAAGCGCAACCTTCCGAACTACAATGAGTTCTATGAGCAGCGATGGTTCGATGAGCCGGAGGCAGACTCGCCGCTCTATGACGACGTCTTCTCTCCCTACCTGCTCTTCCGCACACGCACGGCGACCCTCGGCGTGGAGATTTGCGAAGACCTGTGGGTGCCGAATCCGCCGAGCGTGGATATGGCAAAAGCAGGCGCAACGGTTATCGCCAACCTCTCGGCCACTCCTGAGTCCATCGGGAAGCACCGCTATCTCATAGACCTCGTCAAACAGCAATCGGCCCGCTGCCGGTGTGCATACGTCTATGCCTCGGCCGGAAGCGGCGAGTCGTCGACAGACCTCGTCTTCTCGGGCAACGCCATGATTGCCGAAGACGGCACTATGCTGGCCGAAGGAGAGCGCTTCTCGCTGAACGGCTGTGACGCAATAGCCGACGTCGACACTAAGAGACTCGTACAGGACCGTCTGAGATTCAAGACTTTCCA
>CAZUAK010000023.1:0-17595 GCA_964618395.1 uncultured Sangeribacter sp. | reverse complement strand
CTCCGTCCCGTCTCCCCCACTCCCTTTGTGCCGGCCGATGCGGAGCACAGGCTCAGCACCTGTCAGGAGATAATCGAGATGCAGGCCTGGGGTCTCGCACAAAGGCTGAGGAAAATAAACTGCAAGAGGGCCGTGATAGGCATCTCCGGAGGACTGGACTCCACCCTCGCTCTGCTCGTCACCCACAAGACCTTCGCAATGCTGGGTCTCGACGAAAAGGGAATAATCGGCGTCACGATGCCGGGCTTCGGGACCACCAAGAGGACCCGCACAAACGCCCACGAGCTGATGGAAGAACTCGGAGTGACCATCCTCGAGATACCCATCGACAAGGCTGTCACCCAACACTTCTCCGACATCGGCCAGGACCCGGAGAAGCATGACGCGACGTATGAGAACTCTCAGGCGCGCGAACGCACCCAGATACTCATGGACCTCGCCAACAAGGAAAACGCAATCGTCATCGGCACCGGCGACCTCTCGGAACTGGCCTTGGGCTGGTGCACATATAACGGCGACCACATGTCGATGTATGCCGTCAACACCTCCATCCCCAAAACCCTCGTCGGCTATCTCGTCGAGACCTTCGCCATCGAGGCGGAGAAGGAGGGAGACACGCGTGTGGCCCACACTTTGCGCGACATCGTCGCCACTCCCATAAGCCCCGAGCTCATCCCGGCCAACGAGGACGGCACCATCAAGCAGAAGACCGAAGACCTCGTCGGCCCGTACGAGCTGCACGACTTCTTCCTTTATCACCTTCTGCGAAACCGCTACGAGCCGGCCAAGATATTCATGCTCGCCCGCAAGGCCTTCGACGGCAAATATGACGCTCGGACCATCCTCCACTGGCTGCGGACATTCTACCGGCGCTTCTTCAATCAGCAATTCAAACGTTCATGCCTCCCCGACGGACCGAAAGTAGGCTCCGTCTGCCTCTCGCCGCGCGGTGACTGGAGAATGCCCTCGGACGCCTCCTCGGCAATGTGGCTGGCTGAGATTGAGGAGCTTGAACGCCGGTTGAATGAAGAGTAAGAAGAAAAATTTCAGACTGAACAATGGAACGACCGACTGAACACACACCGACCGACCGCCTGCCAGACGACATGTATGCCGACGCGCGTAAGGCCGTGGAGGTCATTAAGAAAGGGGGCGTGATAGCCTATCCCACCGACACGGTCTGGGGCCTCGGCTGCGACGCCTCGAACCCCGAGGCCGTGGCCCGTCTTTTCGAAATCAAGAAAAGGGAGGGCGACAAGCCCATGCTCGTTTTGGTGGATTCTGTCGCCGCCCTCGAGCGCATCGTCGAGAAGGTCCCCGAAGTGGGTTACGAGCTGGTCGAGGCGGCTGTCGCTCCGTTGACCGTCATCTATGACAAGGGACGCGGGGTCGTTCCGGCCCTGCTCGGAAAGGACGGTTCAATCGGGGTGCGCGTAACTTCCGAGCCCTTCTCCCAGGCCCTTTGCCGTCTGGCCCGACGCCCGATAGTCTCCACCTCAATAAACTTTTCAGGCAAGCCGGCCCCGGCGACTTTCGACCGCATAGACCCGGCCATCCTCGAAAAAGTGGACTATGTATGTGAGTCGCGCCGGGACGAGAAGGCACAGAAGCGCCCGAGCGGCATCATCAAGCTCAGCGAGGGGGGTCTCTTTAAAATCATAAGATAAACGCCATCAATGAAATCAGGATTAAGACAACGGCTCAAGGTGCCGAAGAAAAGTCCGGGCAGGCGGATTGTGGACGTCATCGTCTCGCTGGCCGGGCTGGTGCTTCTGTCGCCGCTGTTCATCCTGATACCCATAGTCATCGTCACCACGGGGGGCGGCCCGGCCTATTACGGCCAGATGCGGGTCGGCCAAAACGGCAAGCTCTTCAAGATATGGAAGTTCCGCTCCATGAAACGCAAGGCGGAACCGTTCGGACCGGAGCTGGCCTATCCCGACGACCCGCGCGTCACCGGCCCGGGGAGACTGCTGCGCAAGATGCACCTCGATGAAATCCCCCAGCTGTGGAACCTTCTCCGGGGCGACATGACCATCATCGGCTACCGCCCGGAGAGACCGTTTTACGTCACCAAAATCCTCAAGGAGTATCCGGACTATCAGAACCTGCTGGACTCGAAACCGGGGTTGATCTCTCACGGTGTCATCGTCTTCGGCTACGCCTCTTCAATCGATGCACTGGTGGAGAGGGCGAAGATGGACACCGGATACCTGAAGGGACGGACAGCCTGCTCGGACTGCAAACTGCTTGTTAAAACGTTTGGTAACATCTTGCGCGGCAAAGGAGTTTAGAAACAATGGCATATAAGGAATATCATAACGGTTTCACGCGCTGGTGGGCCGGGATTGTTCAGTGGCGCGAGCTTCACATAAAGGAACAGAACTTCATCATCATATTGGCGCTTGTCGTCGGTGTGGCGTGCGGCTTCGCGGCCCTGCTGCTCAAGTTCCTGATTCAGACAATTGCCGTGTTCCTCACCTCGAGCTTCAGCCAGACGACCGAGAACTGGCTCTATCTTGTCTATCCGATGATAGGCATCATCGTGGTCTCGCTCTTTGTCAAGTATGTCGTCAAGGACAACATCTCTCACGGCGTGACGCGCGTTCTGTATGCCATCTCGCGACGCAAGTCCCGCATCAAGCCCCACAACATGTACACCTCGCTGATTGCGTCGTCGGTCACCATCGGTTTCGGCGGTTCGGTCGGTGCGGAGGGTCCGATCGTATCCACGGGCGCGGCCATCGGCTCAAACGTCGGCCAGGCCTTCCGGCTCTCCCCGAGGGTGTTGATGCTGCTCGTGGGGTGCGGAGCGGCGGCGGGTATAGCGGGTATATTCCGCGCCCCGATTGCGGGGATGCTGTTCACCCTCGAAGTGCTCATGATAGACCTGACCGGTGTGACCGTCATGCCGCTGCTAATCAGTTCCATAGCCGGAGCGACGGTCGCATACTGCCTTGAGGGCTATGACGTCGAGTTCTTCTTCACCCAGTCCGAGGCCTTCACGGTGCGCAAGATACCCTATACTATCCTGCTCGGAATCTTCTGCGGGTTCATCTCGCTCTACTTTACGCGCGCGATGAACATGATGGAGAACTTCTTCGGGCGCATACGCCACAGCTATCAGAAGATAATCATCGGCGGTGCAATCCTGGCGTTGCTCATCTTCCTCATCCCGCCCCTCTACGGCGAGGGCTATCACGCCATCAACATCCTGCTCAAGGGTGACCCCGGCGCAATAGTGGACAGCTCGCTTTTCTATGTGGACAGGGACAATGTCTGGGCCATCGCCATCTTCATCGGCGCGATTGTGCTGACCAAGGTCTTCGCGACCTCGGCGACCAACGGCGCCGGCGGTGTCGGCGGTACCTTCGCCCCCTCCCTTTTTGTCGGCGCAATGTCGGGATTCCTCTTCGCCTGGATTTTCAACCATGCCCTCGACCCGGTCTCCATCTCGACTAAGAACTACTCGCTGCTCGGCATGGCCGGCGTCATGAGCGGCGTGATGCACGCCCCGCTGATGGCCATCTTCCTCACGGCCGAGATGACCGGCGGCTATGACCTCTTCCTCCCCCTGCTCATAGTCTCGCTCATTTCATACATGACGATACGCATTTTCGAGCCGTACAGCATCTACACCATGCGTCTGGCAAAGAAGGGCGACCTCCTGACCCACGAGAAAGACAAGGCGGTCCTCACGCTGATGAAAATCGGCAAGGTCATCGAGACCGACTGCCTGAAGGTGCGCCCCGAGATGACGCTCAAGGAGATGGTCGACACCATCGCCATCAGCCGCCGAAACCTCTTCCCGGTCGTTGACGCGGAGAACAATTTCATCGGTATCGTCGTGCTGGACGACATCAGGAACATCATGTTCCGGCCCGACCTTTATCAAAAGATGCACGTGTCGAGGTTCATGTCCATGCCCCCGGCGCGCATTGAAATCACCGACACGATGGACCACGTCATGGAAGTGTTCGACAAGACCGGAGCGTGGAACCTTCCGGTCGTCGACGGCGGGAAATATGTCGGTCTTGTCTCCAAGTCCAAGATATTCAACTCCTACCGTGACATGCTTCGTAACTATACAGTAGAATGAAAACAGTATTTTTTGGTACTCCCGAGTTCGCCGTCAAGAGCCTGGACGCGCTCGTCAAGGCCGGTGTCGAAGTGGCCGCCGTCGTGACCATGCCCGACAAGACCGGTGGCCGTGGAAATAAAGTCATAGAGAGCGACGTGAAGAAGTATGCCGTCGCCAACGGCCTGCGCCTGCTGCAGCCCGAGAAGCTCCGTGACCCGGAGTTTATCGAGACGCTGCGCTCCATAGATGCCGACCTCTTCATCGTCATCGCCTTCCGCATGATGCCCGAGGTCGTCTGGAGCATGCCCCGTTTAGGCACCTTCAACCTCCACGCCGCGCTGCTGCCGAAATATCGCGGCGCCGCCCCGATAAACCACGCCATCATAAACGGCGAGAAGGTGACGGGGGTGACTACCTTCTTCCTCAATCACGACATCGACACGGGCGACATCATTGACCGTGTGGAGGTGGAGATAGAAGACGACGACAACGCCGGCACCGTCCACGACAAGCTGATGGAGATTGGGGCGGAGCTGACCCTCAAGACGGTCAAGGCCATTGAGGAGGGGACCCTCACGACGCGTCCCCAACCGGAGGGCGAGTTCATACCGGCTCCCAAGATTTTCAAAGACTTCTGCGAGGTAGACTGGCACAAAAACGCCGCCGACGTCCATAACCACATCCGCGGACTTTCCCCGTACCCCGGTGCATGGTCAAAGGTGCGCGACATCAAGGGTAAGCCGGGTGAGCTGAAGATTTACCGGACCGCGCTGACCGACGAGCCTTTGGGCGCGCTCAAGCCGGGCGAGGCCCTCGTGAACGGGAAGAGGCTCTTCGTGGCCACGGCCGACAGGCTCCTGGAGGTTATGGAGATTCAGCCGTCGGGCAAGAAACGGATGGAGGTCTCGGCCTATCTTTTAGGCTATCATCCCGCATTTTTTGGCCATGATTGACACGACGGTAGCCGAAGCGCGCGAGATTCTCGACGTGGCCATTGGTCACGGCGTCAGGCACTTCGTGCTCTCGCCGGGCTCAAGGAATGCTCCGCTGCTGATAGCGGCCGCCGCCCGCCACGATATAAAGAGGTATGTGGTCGCTGACGAGCGGACAGCGGGATTCATCGGTCTCGGTCTGGCCTCGATACTTGGCCGTCCGGTCGCCCTCATTTGCACCTCGGGTACTGCCCTGCTCAATTACGCCCCGGCCGTGGCCGAAGCCTATTACCGCCGCGTCCCGCTGGTCGTCATCTCCGCAGACAGGCCGGAGGAGTGGATTGACCAGGACGACTCTCAGACCCTGCGTCAGTTTGAAGCTCTCCGAAATTTCGTCAAAAACAGTTATGACCTCGAGGCGTCGGGGCTGGATGAGATTCCTGCAAGCGGGCTGGCAAACAGACTGGCAAACGACGCAATGCTGACGGCCCTCACACCCCCGGAGGGTCCGGTGCACATCAACCTCAGACTCCCCGAACCGCTGGGTAGACGTCGGGTGGAACTGGCCCGCACTCCGCGTGTTATAACGGGTGTGACGGCTCCCGCAGAGCTTCCGCGCACGGAGATAAAGCGTCTGGGTGAGGAACTCCGCGACAAACGCATAATGATCGTGTGCGGCTTCATGAACCCGGACCATAAGATGAACCGCGCACTCAAGGAACTGAGCGAAATACCGAATGTCGCAATCCTCGCCGAGTCAATCGCCAACTTCTCGGAAGGCACTGACACACACCTTATTGACCTGCCCCTCAGCGCGGAATTCACCGACTGCAGGGAGGTACTTCAGCCCGACTTTGTCATTTCTGTAGGCGGTGCATTGGTGTCGCGAAAGCTGAAAGAATTTTTACGGTCTTCCGGGGCGGAGCACTGGGGAGTGGGTCATTTCCGGACGACGGTCGACTGTTTCCGGTCTCTGTCGAAACGCATTGAGGTTGACGCGGCTCCGTTCCTTCGTGGATTGGCGTCGATTCTGCGCGGACAGGCCAGCGAGTCCACACCCCGGTTCGCCGCTGAGTGGGAAAAGGTCAGAAAAGCCTCCGTGCAGAGGCGTGACAGACTGGTGGCTTCGGCACCCTGGTGTGAGCTGAAGGTGTTCTCAATCCTTGCCGAGAGACTGTCGTCAAGGGTCAATCTCCATCTATCCAACGGGACCAGCGTACGTTACGGTCAGCTTTTCGACTTTGCCGTTCACGGAACATGGTGCAACAGAGGGGTTTCGGGCATCGACGGCTCTACTTCGACGGCTATAGGTGCCGCACTCGCCTACTCCGGACCTACGGTACTTGTGACCGGAGACATGAGCTTCTCATACGACCTCGGTGCCTTGGCCTCGCGCCTCGCCCCCGACACCTTTAAAATCATAGTCATCAATAACGGAGGCGGTGCAATCTTCAGATTCATAGGCTCCACGGGCTCGCTCGACCCTGAGACACGCGAGACATACTTCTGCGCGGATTCGACTCCGCCGGTGCGCGAGCTTGCCGAGGCTTACGGCTGGGCCTACAGCCGTGCCGCGTCTGAAGAGGAGCTGACGCGCGTCATTGACCCGTTTGTCGATTTTCCCGGAAAGGCAATTCTTGAGATAACGGTGCCTCCGGAAACGGGTGCTGTGGAACTCAAACGCCTGCTCGACGAGCGCTCTGGGGCATGAGGGTCCGATGGCACCTCAAGGCACCCCTAAAAAGTCATAATTTAAGTTATTGATTTATAATAAATCAACCAATAATCAACCTTAACCTAATCATGTATAACTGGAAAACCATCAAGGAATATGAAGACATCCTCTTCGAGCAGTTTGAAGGGATAGCCAAGATAACCATCAACCGGCCGAGGGTCTACAATGCCTTCAGACCGAAGACCAATCAGGAAATGCTCGACGCCATGGCGATATGCCGCGAGCGTCAGGACATTGGCGTGGTCGTGCTGACCGGTGCGGGCGACAAGGCCTTTTGCTCGGGCGGCGACCAGAATGTGAAGGGTGTCGGCGGATACATTGACTCGGACGGTGTTCCGCGCCTCAATGTCCTCGAACTTCACCACGCCATCCGTTCGATTCCGAAACCGGTCATCGCAATGGTCAACGGATATGCCATCGGCGGCGGCAATGTCCTCAATGTGGTCTGTGACCTCTCCATCGCCTCGGACAACGCCCGTTTCGGACAGACCGGCCCGAAGGTGGGCAGTTTCGACGCCGGCTTCGGCTCCTCTTACCTTGCCCGCTGCGTGGGACAGAAAAAGGCGCGCGAAATCTGGTTCCTCTGCCGTCAGTATACCGCCATGGAGGCCCTCGAGATGGGTATGGTCAACACCGTTGTGCCGTTTGACAAGCTCGAGGAGACCACTGTAGAGTGGTGCCGGACAATCCTGAAACGTTCTCCGTTCGCCATCCGCATGATTAAACGCGCACTGAACGCGGAGCTGGACGGCCAGCACGGCCTCATGGAGTTCGCCGGAGACACGACGCTCATGTATTATCTCATGGAGGAGGCTCAGGAGGGCAAGAACGCGTTCCTCGAAAAGCGCGACCCGAACTTCGACCAGTTCCCCAAATTCCCCTGATCATGAGACTTGCCTACTGTCCCTACATGCTGAAGTTCAAGGAGCCCGCGGGGACCTCGCGCGGAATCCTGACCGAGAAGCCGACATACCTCATAAAGATTTATGACGAGAAGGAGCCGGAACGGTTCGGACTCGGCGAGTGCGCCGTTTTCCCGGGCCTCTCGCCGGAGGCTGACGGCCGCTATGAGTACAAGCTCGTGGAGCTGTTGGCCAACATAGCGCTCGGGCGCGAGACGGACCTGAGCCGTCACTCCTCGCTCAAGTACGGCCTGGAGATGGCTATCCGCGACTATGCCGGGGGCTGCCGTCACCTTTACTATCAGACACCGTTCACCGAGGGTCGCTCGGAGCTGATTATCAACGGATTGATATGGATGGGGAGCGAGGAGGAGATGATGCGCCGCCTCGAAGAGAAGTTCAAGGCCGGCTTCCGCTGCGTGAAGATGAAGATAGGCTCGATAGACTGGCAGAAGGAACTCCACATCATCCGCACGATTCGCGAACGTTTCTCGGCCGAGCAGCTCACTATACGCGTCGACGCCAACGGTGCGTTCGTGATGGACAACGTGATGCCGCGGCTGGCGCAACTCGCCGACCTTGAGGTGCACAGCATCGAGCAGCCGATTCCGGCGCGCCACATAGACCTGATGAAGTTCCTGTGTGAGGTTTCTCCTGTACCCATTGCGCTGGACGAGGAGCTTATCGGGGTCTATGACGACGAGATGAAACGTCACCTGCTGGAGTACGTGAAACCGGCCTATATCGTCTGCAAGCCTGCCCTCTGCGGCGGTTTCTCCGGAGCGGAGACCTGGATAGGGATAGCCAAGGAGTTGGGCATCGGCTGGTGGATTACCTCGGCCCTGGAGTCGAACGTCGGTCTCAACGCACTGGCGCAGTTTACCGCCATGATGACCGAAGGTACGGCCCTCGCGGCCTTCCCACAGGGACTTGGGACCGGGGCGCTGTATACCAATAACTTCGAGATTCCTATCAGGCTGAACGGCGACGTGATGACTTACGATACGAACGCCCCCATGGATAACGCGCAGTTTGAGGGTCTCGACTGGAGAAGCTGAAAACTGAGTGATAAGATAACCCAAAGTTAATGGAAGCGGAATTACAACCCATGTTAAACGGGAGTAGTGAGATGACCAAAGATAAGAGATGACCCAAGAGGAATTTTACGCGCAATGGGAGAAGGGTGCGGGACTGACGGCCTTCACCTCGGGCTCGACGGGCAAGCCGAAGGAGATTCGGCTGTCACGTGCGCTGGTCGAGGCGTCAGCCTCGGCCACCAACCGTTTTTTCGGACTCACCAAGGACTCGCGTCTTCACGTTTCGCTTGATTTTGAGTATATCGCTGCTAAGATGATGGCGGTCCGCGCGGAGCTGGCCGGTGCGCGCCTGACTTCGGAGAAGCCTTCCAACCGTCCTCTCGAAGGGATTCACGCTACCGAAGTGATTGACCTGTTGGCAGTCGTGCCTTCCCAGATGGGCCATATACTGGATCGGATGGCAGGTTCTTCCGGTGCCGATAGCCTTCCTGACATTCGGGCGATTATCATCGGTGGCGGAGTGATTCCGCAGGGGCTTAAGGATCGTATCGTCGAATCCGGCCTCAACGCATGGGAGACTTACGGAATGACAGAGACGGCCTCGCATATCGCCCTGAGAAGGGTCGGCGACGTTTGGTTTCAGACGCTGCCGGATGTCTCCGTGTCAGTCGATGCCGACGATTGTCTTGTCATTCATCGGAGCGGATTCCCTTCTGTCCACACACACGATGTGGCCGAGCTGAAGGATTCTCACCGTTTCAGGATTTTGGGGCGCATCGACAATGTCATCAACACGGGCGGCAAGAAGGTCTTCGCCGAGGAGCTGGAGAAGGAGCTGGCCGGGATCTGGGCCGAGACAGGGGTTGACTTTGAATTTGCCATCACCTCCGCACCCGATGAGAAATGGGGCGAGCGCATCGTGGCCGTCGTAGCCACGGGGTCCGCGGTCGGTTCTGTAGGACCCGGGGAGGGTTCAGCACCACCCGGGGAGGGCTATGAGTTGGCTGGAGAGGGCTATGAAGACGTAAAAGACCTTTCGGATTCGCAGCTTCTCGACCTTGCCCGTCGGCACCTCGCCCCGCACCGCGTTCCGAAAGAAATAAGGCGCGTCAGCAGCCTGCCGAGGACCCAATCAGGTAAAATCAAACGCTCGGAATTGCGATAATTTTGAAATCAGAATCCGTATATGCGAAATTTTCGTTAATTTTACACAAATTTTGATAATTCGGCCTCCGGGCCCTCTTCTGTCAACTCTGACTGCAAATAATTTTTCCATATATCCACACAAACCTAACCTGAAACTGATATGATAGATTCAGTATTTTGGATAGTGCCGGCTGCGGCTGTCATCGCCCTCTGTCTCGCGGGTTATTTCTACTCGCGTATGATGAAGGAGAGCGAGGGCACGGAGACGATGCGCAAAATCGCCTCTCACGTCCGCAAGGGTGCTATGTCTTATCTCAAACAGCAGTACAAGATCGTCGGTCTTGTCTTTCTCTGTCTTGTCATCCTCTTCTCGATCATGGCTTACGGATTCAACCTTCAGAATCCCTGGGTACCCGTTGCGTTCCTGACCGGCGGTTTCTTCTCGGCTCTGTCGGGATTCCTCGGCATGAAGACCGCGACCTACGCCTCGGCTCGTACGGCCAACGCCGCGAGCAACTCTCTGAACGCCGGCCTGCGCGTCGCGTTCCGCTCGGGCGCGGTGATGGGCCTCGTCGTTGTCGGCCTCGGCCTCATCGACATCTCGTTCTGGTTCCTTCTCCTCGACTGGCTCGTGGATCTCGAGGGCACTGCCAAGCTGGCCATGATCACCACGACCATGCTGACCTTCGGCATGGGTGCCTCCACCCAGGCCCTCTTCGCGCGTGTCGGCGGCGGTATCTACACCAAGGCTGCTGACGTCGGCGCAGACCTCGTCGGCAAGGTCGAGGCCGGTATCCCGGAGGACGACCCGCGCAACCCGGCCACCATCGCGGACAACGTGGGTGACAACGTCGGCGACGTCGCCGGCATGGGTGCCGACCTCTATGAGTCCTATTGCGGCTCCATACTCGCCACCTCAGCCCTCGGCGCGGCGGCTTACCTTCTGAGCGGCAACGAGGTGATGCAGTACAAGGCGGTCATCGCCCCGATGCTCATCGCCGCCGTCGGCATCATCCTCTCCATCATCGGCATCTTCTGCGTGCGCACAAAGGAGAACGCGACGATGAAGAACCTTCTCGGCTCTCTGGCACTCGGCACAAACCTCAGTTCGATACTCATCGCGGCCGCCACTTTCGGAATCCTCTACTGGCTCGGCCTCGACAACTGGGCCATGGTTTCATGCTCGGTTATCACCGGCCTCATCGTCGGCATCATCATCGGTCAGTCTACCGAGTACTACACCTCTCAGTCTTACAAGCCGACCAAGCGTCTCGCTGAGAGCGGAAAGACCGGTCCGGCGACCGTCATCATCTCGGGTGTAGGCCTCGGCATGGTTTCGACCGCCATCCCCGTCATAGCCGTCGTTATCGGCATCATCCTCAGCTACTGGTTCGCATCGGGCTTTGACTTCGGCAACGTCGCAATGGGCCTTTACGGCATCGGCATCGCGGCTGTCGGCATGCTCTCCACCCTCGGCATCACTCTGGCCACTGACGCCTACGGCCCCATCGCAGACAACGCAGGCGGCAACGCCGAGATGTCTGGCCTCGGCCCGGAGGTGCGCAAGCGTACTGACGCCCTCGACTCGCTCGGAAACACCACTGCTGCCACCGGCAAAGGCTTCGCCATCGGTTCTGCAGCACTGACCGGCCTCGCACTGCTCGCCTCCTATATCGAGGAAATCCGCATCGGCCTCGAACGCCTCGGGACCACTTTCCTTCAGCTTGGCGACCGTGTAGTTGACATTCATCAGGCCTCTTTCGCCGACTTCATGGCCTTCTATGAGGTGAACCTGATGAGCCCGAAGGTGCTCAGCGGCCTCTTCATCGGCGCCATGATGGCCTTCCTGTTCTGCGGTCTGACCATGAACGCGGTGGGACGCGCAGCCTCTTCGATGGTTGACGAGGTTCGCCGTCAGTTCCGTGAAATCAAGGGTATCCTCGAAGGCAAGGCCGAACCGGACTATGCCCGTTGCGTGCAGATCTCTACAAAGGGTGCCCAGCGCGAGATGATATTCCCCTCTATCTTGGCTATCCTCGTTCCGATCCTGACCGGTCTGATTCTCGGCGTTCCGGGTGTCATCGGCCTGCTGGTCGGCGGTCTGTCCGCCGGTTTCGTGCTCGCCATCTTCATGGCTAACGCGGGCGGCGCATGGGACAACGCGAAGAAATATATCGAAGAAGGTAACTTCGGCGGCAAGGGCAGCGATGTCCACAAGGCCACCGTTGTCGGTGACACCGTAGGCGACCCCTTCAAGGACACCAGCGGTCCGTCGCTGAACATCCTCATCAAGCTCATGTCGATGGTTTCCATCGTGATGGCCGGCCTCACCGTTTCCTGGTCCCTCTTCTGATAACCCTCCTTGTTCAGCATCCCCTGAGGGGTCGACAACATATCCCATGATGGGTTACGACCATATCCCCTGAAGGGTTGACAACATATAAGCCGGGAGTTGCGTCATTATACGCGACTCCCGGTTTGTCAATTTCAAGGAATTTTCGTAATTTTGCCAAAAGCGAAACGAACGTTACCGTTTTTATGGACCGAATTAACCTCGAAGGGCTCGGCGTCGCACTCGTCACGCCTTTCACACAAGATAAGGAAATCGATTTTGACGCCCTTGAGCGTCTGATAGAACACTGTATCGGCGGTGGGGCCGACTATCTCGTCGTTTTGGGTACGACCGGCGAAACACCCGCGCTCATGGAAGATGAAAAGAAGGCTGTCCGCGATTTCATCCGCGAGAAGACCGCCGGCCGCGTCCCGCTGGTCATAGGCATGGGCGGAAACAACACCCGCGCGGTCGTCAACGCCCTTAAGGAGGAAGACCTCACCGGTTTCGCTGCCGTCCTCTCTGTCGTCCCCTACTATAACAAGCCGTCTCAAGAGGGTATCTACCAGCATTACAGGGCTATCGCCGAGGCCTCTCCCCTCCCCGTCATTCTGTATAACGTTCCGGGGCGCACCGGCGTAAACATGACTGCCGACACGACGTTGAGGCTCGCCAAGGACTGTCCCCGCATAATCGGGGTGAAGGAGGCGAGCGGTAACTTTTCGCAAATCGACACTATCATAAAGAACAAGCCGGCCGATTTTCAGGTCATCAGCGGTGACGATGCCATCACATATCCGTTGATGACGTTGGGGGCTGTCGGTGTCATTTCGGTCATTGGCAACGCCTATCCGCGCGAGTTCGGCGAGATGGTGAGGCTGTGTCTTGACGGACGGTTCAAGGATGCCTTGCCTATCCACCACCGCTTCACGGAGCTGTTCGGACTCCTGTTTGTCGACGGAAACCCGGCGGGAGTCAAGTGTGCCCTCAATGCCCGCGGGCTATGCGAAAATGTCTTGCGCCTTCCCCTCGTGCCGACACGCGTGCAGACAAACGAACGCATTCATCAGCTGATGTCCTGTATATGAGGAGCGTCGCTGACGGAGATGCCTAATTTTGAAGTACTTACTTTTTATCTCTTCGGTTGAATCGGTATGATTGACAGAGCCACTGTTGCCAAAATAACGGATGCCGCCAATATTGTCGAGGTGGTCAGCGACTACGTGCGTCTGGTTCGCCGCGGGGCTAACTATGTCGGTCTGTGCCCGTTTCACAACGAGCGCACTCCGTCGTTCTCTGTATCTCCGAAAAGGAATTTCTGCTACTGCTTCTCTTGCAAGAAAGGGGGCTCTCCGGTCAATTTCATCATGGAGAAGGAGGGGCTGAGCTATCGCGACGCGCTGCTGCAGCTGGCAAAAAAATATGGAATCAAGGTAGAGGAGCGCGAGCTCACGGACGAGGAGCGGGCACGGCAGACCCAGCGCGAGTCCATGTTCGTGGCCAACGAGTGGGCCATGCAGGAGATGGCCCGAAACCTGACCTCTACCGAGGAGGGTCGTAATGTCGGGCTTTCCTATCTCTACGGGCGCAGTGTGACCGACGAGGCCATCCGGCGATTCCGTCTCGGCTATGCCCTCGATGCCACCACGGCGTTGCTTGACGCTGCTAAAAAGAAAGGCATTTCAGAAGAGTCGCTGAGGGCTGTCGGCCTGGTCGGCATGTCACAGAGCGGCCGGCCTTATGACAGGTTCAGGGGACGCGTCATCTTCCCGGTGTTCAATCCTTCGGGCAAGGTGGTGGCCTTTGGCGGACGTGACCTCAAGGGTGGTCCGGCTAAGTATGTCAACTCACCGGAGTCGGAACTATATAAGAAGAGCAACGAGCTTTACGGCCTGTTTCAGGCAAAAAACGAGATAGTGAAGCAGAACCGCTGCTATCTGGTAGAAGGGTATCTCGACGTGATAGGAATGTCTATGGCGGGCGTGGAGAATGTCGTCGCCAGTTCTGGTACAGCCCTGACGGATGGACAGATTGCACTGATTCACCGCTTTACGAACAGGATTACACTGATTTATGACGGCGACCGTGCGGGCATCAAGGCTGCGCTGCGCGGTATGGACATGCTCCTCTCCCACAAGATGGAGGTCTCCCTGGTCCTCCTTCCGGACGGCCATGACCCGGACTCGTTCTCAAAGACACTGTCTCCGGAGGCTTTCCGTAAGTTCCTTGAAGACAATGAGGTGGATGTCCTTCGCTTCAAGGCCAAGGTGCTCCTTGACGAGGCGAGGGCGAACCCTCAGAGCCGTATCGCCGCCATCACAAGCATGGTGACATCGCTTGCCCATATTCAGGACGAGACAGCGCGGCGCGTATATATTCAGGAATGCTCCAATCTTCTGCAGGAAGACCAGGCCTTCATCGCCCGTCAGACGGCGGCCGTCCGCGCGAAACTCGTTGAGACATGGCATCAGGAACGTCTCCGAAAGAAGGCGGTCGAGAACCTCCCGCCGCAGGAGCGTCCGGTCCAGCCTCAGCCCGACGAGGCGGTAGCGAGGGAAAGGGTAAACGAAACACGGAACGAAATTGAGTCGGAAATCCGGAAGAGGGGCCAAAGCGGTGACGAGCGACATATCCGCCGCGTGGAATACGAGATGCTGCTCGAGCTCCTCCGATACGGTATGATAGTCTTTGACCGTCACAACTCGGACGAGACAATGATGAACGCCGCCGAGTATGTCGCCAACGAACTGGAGGCGGACAGTATGGAGTTCACACATCCCCCTCACAAAAGGATGTTTGAGGCCCTTCTTGCCATGAAGGAACGGTATATATCTGATTTGAAATCGTTTATCGCCGAGACTGATAAGGTCATGCGCGAGGAGTCCAATGAGGAGTATGCCCGCATCGCGGAGGAGAACCAAAGCGTCAACGAAATACGCCTGGCGGAGAAACGCCTCTCGGAGCGGCTTCAGCAGAAGAAGCGCGACATGATTGTGGATTTCCAGACAGATTATCCGGTCAAGATACTGGCCTCGGACCCCGATGACGATATCCGCAAGCTGGTCTCCATGATGGTGGCTGACCGTACCCGGCTGAAGAATTCGCCGGAGGCTTCGCGTCCGTCGGGCGACAGCCTCGAACCGGACCAGCTCGTGACTAAGGCCCTGCTGACATGGAAGGATGCAACCGTCACCGAGATGATAAACCGCACGACCGCGGAGATGCAGGCCGCCGCTCACGCCGGTGACATGGAGACGCTCGTGAAGCTCCAACAGAAGATGAGTCGCGTTGTCCAGATCCGCAAGCAGCTCTCCCAGCATATCGGCGACCGCGTGATTGACCCAAGGGTAGTCCGCCGTACCCGCAAATTCTGACAATGGGATGGGATTAATCTACATACAGGGATGCGTTTATCTACACTCAGAGATACGTTAAACTACATTATGGAGTTTTAAAAGTAGATTAGCTCCCATTCCCGGTTCAACCAACTACAAACCTAAACAAGTCATTGAAATGTCCAATGTACTCGAAATAAAAAACCTGACAAAACATTTTGTCAACACATGCGCCCTCGACGATGTCTCGCTTGATGTCAAGGAGGGTGCGATATGCGGCCTGCTCGGCCCTAACGGTGCGGGGAAGACAACACTTCTGCGCATCATCAACGGTATCCTCTCTTTCGATAAGGGTGAGGTATCCGTATTGGGTCACCCGGTCTCTCTCCATGTCAGCACCGAAATCGGCTATATGCCCGAGGAACGCGGGCTTTATGACAAGATGAAGGTGGCCGACCAAATCCTCTATTTCGGCCGCCTCCACGGCGGTCAGCCGGCCCGGCTGCGCGAGGTGATGAAGGAGTATCTGACCCTCTTCAACCTTGAGGGCCAGGAACGCCGACTCGTCAAGGAACTCTCCAAGGGTAACCAGCAGAAAGTCCAGATTATATCGACTCTGGTCCACGAGCCGAAGCTGGTCATACTCGACGAGCCTTTCTCGGGGTTCGACCCTATCAACGGCCAGATTCTTACGCAGTTGATTACCCGGCTCCATGACCGCGGAACGACCATCATCCTGTCGAGCCACAACATGCCGGCCATCGAGGGTATGTGCAGCGACATAGCACTCATCAACCACGGGAAGCTGCTCGTCGCCGACACCATCACCAATCTGAAGGAGTCGAACAAGGACGGTTCTCTGCTGCTGACAACCCGCAAGCCGCTGAATGAGGAAATGCTCAAGGATTCGGGCCTCGTCTCGGACATCCGGCCTTCTGAACCGCACCAGTGGCGACGCGGCGCGTCCTACTCCATCCGGAAGAATCCCGGCGTCAGCAATTCAGCCCTCATCTGCGAGCTGGCCAACCAGAGCGAGATTCTCCATTTCGAGGAGGCCCTGCCCACTCTCAACGATATCTTCCTGAAATATACAACCACTGTCTGATAAGTGACCACTCCTAAATCGATACAGCTTATTTTTAATAAAGCGTTTCTTGTAGTCACTTAAGAAATAAAATAATTTATATGTCCCAACTCGGTATAATAATAAAAACAGAATATCTGACTGATGTCAGAGCCAAGTCCTTTTGGATATCAACTTTTGTCGTCCCGGTGATTGTCGTCATTTTCGGAATCTTCGTCGGCATCATGATGGACGGCTCGGAATCACTGACAAAATTCGGCGAGACCGTGAGCGTAGCCGATACAGACAAGGAGATGAGCGGACGTCAGGTCCTCGGGATGATGGTCGGTATGTTCCTGACCCTTTTCCTGATGATGTACGGTGCCCAGATTTTCAACAAGGTGAAGGTTGAGAAGACAAACCGGATAGTCGAGGTATTGGCCACCTGTGTGACCGGCCGAACGATGATGCTCGCCAAAATCATCAGCGTCGGACTTGTAGGCCTCACCCAGCTCTTTCTATGGGGTGCCCTGCTCGTGATTCTGTGTGGCGCGGTGATATTGTTGGCTTCGGTGGCCATCCCCTGGCACAGGCTTTTTCAGCCCGATATGCTTCTCTACCTCTTCTGGACCGTCACTTTCTTTGTCGGCGGCTATATCTTTTACGGGTCGCTCTTCGCGGCGGTAGGTGCGATGACCGACAAGAACAACGAGAACCAGGAGTACGTCTCTGTCATCACCTTCATCCTGTTAGGCAGCTTCTATATCGGCATGTATGCCGTGGATAACGGGACTGCAGTCTTCACCCAGTTCTGCTCATACTTACCCTTCACAGCTCCGACAGTGGCGACAGTGAACGCGCTCTCAGGCGCGGTTCCCGTCTGGCAGTCCATCCTTCAGTTAGCCGTCCTCTATTTCTTCGCAATATTCACCATGCGGCTGTCCGGCAAACTGTACACCTCTTCACTCCTCCTGAAGGGCAAACGTTTCACCCCCAAGGACATCGTGACTTTCATGCGCGCAAAATGATACC
>CAZUAK010000022.1:0-22185 GCA_964618395.1 uncultured Sangeribacter sp. | reverse complement strand
TCGCGACCGATGAAGCTTGGCGAAAAGCACCGACCGGAGACGGTCAAAAGTAAATTTTGTAAGAATTTTAACACTTATTAATATTATGCAGCCTCAGTTATTTGGTTATGAAATTACGCCCAGACTCGCATCCTTGGCCGATTTTTGTCCTTTGGCTCAGTCACATAGCTCGCTATGTTCCTTCGCCTGCAGAACAAAAATCGACTCAAGGCTGCGACCCGTGCGGCTGCCATTTTTTTGAAACGGGGTCTAAGTTTTATAGCTCAAGATTTTAAAACTACTTATTATCGATTAATTTTTAAGAACTACTTATGTGCAGTGAAGTTAAGTATCCTGTAGGTCAGCAATCCTTTGAACAGCTGCGGGATGGCGGATTCCTTTATGTCGATAAGACACAGTATATCGAAAAGATCGTTAACGGAAGCCAATATTACTTTCTCGGGCGGCCGCGGCGCTTCGGAAAGAGCCTCTTCCTGTCTACACTTAAGAGCTTCTTCGAGGGACGGAGAGTCCTGTTCAAGGGCCTGTATATAGACTCTGTCGACTGGGACTGGGAACCTTATCCCGTTATCTATCTTGACTTGAATATCAGCCGTTTTCAGGATGACTCCGATCTTATCAAAATCCTACAGAATCGCTTGAGCTATTGGGAACACCAATACGGAGTGGAAACGGTGGAGCATAATATGACGGATACTTCCGTGAGGTTCTCCAACCTCATACGAGCGGCCTATGAACATACCGGGAAAAGTGTGGTCATTCTTGTAGACGAATATGACAAGCCGTTAGTCAACAACCTACACGAGCGGCAACGCTTCGAGATGTATAGAAACCTATTGACAGATCTTTACTCTAATTTTAAAAGCTCGGCCCAATATATCAGGCTGGTGTTCCTCACCGGAGTGAGCCGCTTCGGAAAGCTCAGTGTCTTCTCGGGACTCAACAACATCTCCGACATATCATTCGATAACGCTTTCGCAGCCGTATGTGGCATAACGGAAATTGAACTGACCGAAAATTTCCGACAAGGTATCGCGGACATGGCGATGGCAGAAAACCAGTCTGAAGCAGAGATCACCAGGCTGCTGAAAAAGTGGTATGACGGTTATCACTTCTGCCGTCAGTCACCCGATATATACAATCCCTACTCGCTGCTGTGCGCGTTCGCAAAAAAAGAATTCAACAACTTCTGGATACAGTCCGGGACTCCCTCGTTGCTCCTCGAACAACTGAAACGCACACACACCGATTTGGAGAAACTGATGAACATCGAGGCGTCCGAGACTTCGCTCGCCGGCCTCGATCTTGACCGAATCAATCCAGTCGCGCTCTTCTATCAGACCGGCTATCTGACCATCAAGGATTATGACCGTCGCGGCAAGATTTACCGTCTCGGCATACCGAACGAAGAGGTGAAAGAGGGCTTTATGGAATATATCCTCCCCGCCTATGCCGACCTACACAGTGAGGATGCGCGGGTATTCTCATACCGCTTCCTACGCGATCTCGAAGATGGACAGGTAGATGAGTTCATGAAGCGACTGAAGTCTATGTTTGCCGGTATACCGTATGATTTGCAGATTGAGATGGAACATGATGTGCGAAACGCTCTGTTCATCCTCTTCACGCTCATCGGCATAGAGGTTAATGCGGAAGTCAAGACCTCGGACGGACGCATAGATATCCTTGTGCGCACCGACCGTTTTGTCTATATAATGGAACTGAAGTATGACAAGACAGCAGACGAGGCTCTGGAGCAGATAAAACGCAAGGAATACGCGCTCCCCTGGGCTATCGATAACCGTACGGTCATAGCGATAGGCATCAACTTCTCCTCGGCCAAGCGTCGAATTGACTCATACGTCTTCGAGACGATACCGCGCCTCCATATTGGAGACCCTCTCTCCGGGGTATGAGCCGGGCTTTCCCGGAATACTCGCTTTACAGTCGGATATGCGGGTTTGGAATGAGTTTTTTCTTAACTTTGCAGTGACTAAGTAACTCTTAAAAATTAGAAATACTTTATTTTTAGAATATTTTGAGATGGATTTAAATTTTTGCCGAAGGAGTTTAGCGAGCTAAACGACTGAGGTCAAAGATTTAAAGACGCTCAAAAGATTCAAAAAGAAAGTGTTTCTCGGAGTTGCTAATGGTATAACTAATTTTTAAGAGTTACTTAATACATAAGGCGTTATGACAAACGAAGAATTGCGTGACAGATGCCGCGGCGCGCTGGTGGGCGGAGCCGTGGGCGATGCCCTGGGATACGCGGTGGAGTTCCTCTCCCTCAAGACGATACGGAAGCGCTTCGGCCTCCCGGGAATCATGGAGTATGAGCTTGACCGTTCGGGTGTCGCAGTGTTCTCTGACGACACACAGATGAGCCTCTTCACCGCTGAGGGACTGCTTTCGGGAATGATGAGCGGTGGAAATGCCCATGTGCTGCCCTCTATCCGTAAGGGTTATGAACACTGGTACGCCACACAGACACGTGTGCCTTCACCCTTGGAGGGAAGCTGGCTGAGCCACTTAAAAGCGTTGTGGGCAGAGCGAGCACCCGGAACGACATGTATGTCAGCCATGGACCGGATATGCTATGGTGATGGGTGTCCGGTAGAAAACAACTCGAAGGGGTGCGGTGGAGTGATGCGCGTGGCCCCTATCGGAATTTACGCTGGCTCCCATCCGGACGGGATGTCCCTTATACAGGCGGGAAGGCTGGCCGGTCAAGCCGCTGAGATCACACATAAGCATCCGCTGAGCACCCTGTCCTCTATGGCGGCAGCCATGATTGTGGCGGTGTGCCTGACCGAGACTGAAATCGATCGTGACAAATTCGCCCAAATCGTGAATGAGAAGGTTTTCAAGCTCATGGGAGAGGAATTTGCCGAAAATTCCTATCTCGATGATCTGGCGGCTCTTGTCCGAAAGGCCCTCGGGCTGGCCATATCTGACAAAAGTGACACCGAAGCGATTCGGGAGCTTGGCGAAGGCTGGGTGGCAGAAGAAACACTGGCGATAGCCCTGTTCAGTGTCATGCGATATGTCGACGACTTCGAGAAGTGTATCGTCTGTGCCGTCAACCATGACGGTGACAGTGACTCGACAGGCGCCGTGGCCGGCAATATCATCGGGGCCATCCTCGGCTACGGAGCCATCCCGAAGAAGTTCACAGCGGACCTCGAGCTTCACGACGTCATAAAGAGCGTAGCCGACGACCTCGGAGGCTTCGCCCCCGCCGACCGCATGACCGCCCGCTACGCCGACCACAGACCCTACGACGTCCTCCCCGCCCAACTCTTTGCCTCACAAGCTTAGGGAGCGAAGATGTCACCATAACTCCATGATTGAAAAAACGCATTGATGAAGCACGAAAGGCTTATCATAAAGGGGACGTCCTCTCGTGTAAGACCCCTAAGGATCTAAAAGACTATCTTGATGCACTCTGATGTACACCATCGATTTTGAACCTAAACTTGAAAGACACTAAAAAAGATGAAGCGACGCGTCTTTCTGACAGAGCGGCTTCCAGATAGACTATACGGATATCCCTTTGGGATGTGCACAACACACTCGCCTTGACTTTTCAGGCCCCGTTTTTAGAAGCGGGGTCTTATTTTTGACATTTTTATGGCAAAAAATATGGGGGACTGTGAGGGAAGATAAAAAATTTGATTAACTTTGCGGATGCCGTTGGGTTTGCGGGCGGTCTACTATCGCACAGCGGAGCCGACGGTGCTCGGGATTGATTTGAAATTCCGGGCATATGTTTTTTGGATGCGTTTACTCGACGCTCTTTCTTGGCAATCGGAAATCTGGTAAATTTCACTCTTCGTCAAGAATGTGGCAGACAGTGGATGCCTGTGGTTGTGTACACTCCCACCGAGGCCTGCGTGAGAACGCGGGCTGTCGGTGAATCTGCACATATAACTGCGTGAGGCTCCGCTTGTTTGCTCGTTCTACGAAGATGGGCAATACCAGGGCCTCCGATTGCAGAACGGGCAGACAGTACGGCTCTCACGCTATTCTTTTTATAGACCCTACACAACCTATTGCCTGTGAGGAGAGCCCGCGGCCCGACATCATCATGAAACAATCTTTACATCGAAGGCTTAGACATCTAAGCGGCGGGACATTGCCTCATTCCTGTCTGAGGCAAAGGTTATTCTGCCTCGCCCTCGTCATGCTGGCCCTCTTCGGACTGCCGGCGACCGTCACCGCAAACGTGACCCAAGAGATCGACGGACTCCGCTACACACTCGACACTGCCACAAAGACCGCCTCGGTCGAGTTGGCCGACCAGTCCCTAACGGCCGCGTTGATACCCGAGACGGTAAGTTACGAGGAGTTGAACTACAAAGTGACCTCTGTAGCCCCCGAAGGCTTCATGAGTTCTCAGATAGCGGACCTTTCCCTACCCCAGACCATCACCACAATCGGAGAAAAGGCCTTCTACGGCTGTCAGAAACTCACCGAGGTCACGATACCCGAGAACGTTACCACGATCGGTGTCAACGGCTTCTACAACTGCCGTCGCCTGACGAAGGTTAACTGGAATGCAATCAAATATAAAGGAGCAGAGGATCTGAATGAATGGTTTATTTTCTCAAATACCATTACAGAAGTGAGTGCTGGAGAAAATGTTAAAAACTTTCCCGGTTATATTTTTGCTGGCCAAACAAATCTTTCTTCCCTTAATTTCACTGGTTCGGTACTCTCAACTATAGGGTCCTCGGCTTTTAAGGGTTGTACGAACCTCTCTGAACTTAATTTTCCAAATTCACTTGAAAGCATAGGCTCAAAAGCTTTTTATGGTTGTGAGTCGTTGAAAGAGATTACTATTCCTGAAAATGTAACTTCTATTGGTACTGGAGCTTTTGTTAAATGCAAGAACTTGAAAAAGATAACCTATAATGCTCGTTCTTTTGGTGAATGGGCTGATGATGCATATTTTGACGATGACACTCCATTTTTTGATGGGAGTAATGATAGTGACATAGAAGAGATTTATTTAGGTCCCTCTGTCACGGAAGTACCATATTGCTTATTTGCTAATTTAGGGAAACTAAAAAAATTAGAACTTAACGAAGGTCTCACAAGAATCGGTCACGGAACATTTTTAGGCTGCCTAGAATTGGAGGATTTTAAGTTACCTACTTCTATAAAGGAGATAGGGGCTGCGGCATTTTTATATTGTACTCATCTAACAAAATTCCAAGTTTCAAGATCTGTATTTAATTTAAGTAATCTTGCATTTGGATGGTGTTCCGGTCTGGAGGCCATTAAAATCGAATCCGCTATTGTCAATTCCAGCGCGTTTGAGAAGTGTACCGGTCTGAAGCGGGTGTGTCTGAATTCTGACGAGCTGAAGGAGAAAGTCTTCGCTGACTGCAATGACATTCAGGTTATCTATTCCTTGACCGAGTTCCCGCCGATTACGGATGCAAGTGCTTTCTCCAAATATGATGGAGTCACCGTCTATATTCCCGTCGGCTCGCTGAGCGAATATAAGAACGACGAGGTATGGAAGAACTTCTCCGACATACGCGAATCGGACTTCGCGGATCTCGACAAGCTCCTGTGGGGCGAGGGCCAGGACCCCGAACCCGAGCCGGAACCCGAGCTTACCTCTATCGAGATAGATGGAGTGGTATATTCTCTTGATAAGGAAACGCACACCGCCACTGTCAGCGGTCATGCAGACAGTCTTGAGGAGGCAGTCATATACGGCACCATAACAGCCGCCGGTGAACTGTACAATGTCAAGTCTATCGACGATGAGGCTTTCCGCACCGCCTCCATCAATAGTCTGCTCATCGGTGAAGGCATCGAACAGATCGGAGCCAGCGCGTTCGAAAGCTGTTCGGCTTTGGCAAACATAGACCTGCCGTCAACTCTAACCAAAATCGGCGACAGGGCTTTCATGGATTGCGAAGCTATAAATAGCCTGCGAATTCCCGATCCTAACAAATGGGCGCAGATCGATTTTGAAAGTTATTATTATAATGCAACGTGCAACCCGATGTGCTATGCCAAACACGTCTATTTTGGTTCTGCAACGGAACCTGCAACACAACTTGTGATAGAGAATGTCCAACACATATCACAATACGCATTTTTCGGGGCAGAAGAACTGCAGACTGTAATGATCACCGGAAATGAGAACATAGGAAGGGCAGCTTTCGCTAATCTTTCCTCCTTACAGGCTCTATGTCTGGAAACCTCCTCCATTGCAGAGGATAACTTCATAGGCGGAGGTACCTTTGATGTTTACTCCCTAACCAAGACTCCCCCTACAATAGAGGACGAGACGGTTTTCAATCATTATGCACCATATGTGACTCTTTATGTCCCTAAAGGCAGCGTTGAAGCCTACAAGACAGCGTTCCGCTGGCAGGACTTCGGCAACATCGTTGAGTCTGATTTCTCAAATCTCGGAGAGATTTTCGGCGTCGATTATGTTCCTGATTTCGAGAACCCGACGAAGGTGACTGTAAATGGAATAGAATACGCACTGGATTATGAGGCCTTGACCGCTACAGTGACGGGTAAAGTGGACGAGGAGTTGGTGAATGTCGTGATTCCCGAAACTTTGACAGTGGAGGGAATCCGGTTCGTGGTGACTGAAATTGGCATAGATGCTTTTGAGTATTCTAACATAGAGTCGATTGAGTTGCCACTGACTATTACTAAAATAGGAGATTATGCCTTCTACTCCTGCTCTGGTCTTACAGAATTTACTGTTGGTGAAAACGTTACTTCGATAGGTTCATTAAGTGTGGCCTATTGTGAAAATCTAAACGTTCTTTATTATAATGCTATTTCTTGCAGTGATCCGGAAGGAATGACTTTCTTTTCCAATTCGCAGATAAGGGAACTTATCATAGGAGATAAGGTGAAGCGAATCCCCGGTTCCTTCTTCCGTGGAGTACCACTTGAAAAGTTATTAATCCCTGATAACGTAGAAGAGATTGGTAATGGCGCATTCTCCGAGTGTAAGGAACTTCAAGAGGTAACTTTCGGGCTTGGTGTTAAGCGAATAGGAGATTGGGCATTTGTGGAATGTAGTGGCCTCACTTCGATTCATATGTCCGATAAGTTGGAAGTGATCGGTGAGAGTGCGTTTGAAGCATGCAGCGGACTCACTGAACTTACTATTCCTGATTCTGTAACTGAAATCGGTAAATACGCGTACTACGGCTGTTCGGGAATACAGGAGGTTACTGTCGGCTTGGGACTTAAGCGTGTTGGTGCTGGCGCTTTTGATTATTGGGATTCGCTTAACAAACTAACGTTTAATGCTATTGATTGTGAAGATCTTGTAACTATTGACGACGAGGGCAACCATTCCAATGGCTTCCGTCCCAATGTCACAGAGGCTCACATCGGCGACCAGGTTCGGCGGATTCCGGGTGCTTTGCTTGCTTTCAATGAGTCTCTTGCATCTGTGGACATCCCGAATTCCGTTGAGGAGATAGGATGGTCGGCCTTCCAATATTGTACTGGACTCACTGAACTCAATATTCCAGACGCTGTCATTAACATAGATAGTTATGCTATCTCTGAGTGCACAGGGCTGAAAGAGGTGACGATCGGCACTGGAGTTGAGCATATGGAACTTACTGCATTCTATGGTTGTGAGAATGTTGAAACGCTGAACTTTAATTCGATTGACTGTGACGATCTGTATTATTATGATGAGGAAGAGGGGATGAACTATCTGAATGGTTTCTATCCTAACGTTACCAGCGTTAAGTTCGGTGACCAGGTTCGTCATATACCCGGTGGAATACTCGGCTTTAATCCGGGATTGACAGAGGTCGAGATTCCGGCCTCTGTTGAGACAATCGGCAGGTCTGCTTTCTATGACTGTACCGGTCTTCAGAACGTTGTACTGAACTCGCTTGACACTTGGGCACAGATGGACCTTGACGACGGCTACGCAAACCCAATTTATTATGCTGAGTCGTTCACTGTCAAGGGCAACGATAAGCCTGTTGAGCATCTGGACCTGAAAGGTCTCGGTAATATCAATTGGTTGACTTTCCTTTCTGCTCAGAACCTCAAGACTGTCAGATTGACGGATTGTTATCAAGTGTCCAACTTTGCGTTCCAATATAGCAGCAACATTACAGATATATGTCTGGATGTTGAGTATATGGGCTATCGGTCGTTCGATGTCTATAATAAGTTCATGCGGATTTACTCGCTCACGGAGCTGCCGCCTGCATATACAAACGATCCGCTATGGCTTGCCGAGGACGTGACGCTGCATGACATCACACTGTATGTTCCGGTGGGATGCAAGGCGGTTTATGGCGCTGATCCTTTCTGGGGTCAGATGAACATCGTTGAGTCGGAAATGACCGACCTCGACAGAATCTTTGAACCGGATTATGTCATCTCCGGTGTCGGCTCAGTCCTTGACTCCAGCGAGGCGGTCTACTTCACTCTTGACGGTGTGCGCGTTCAGACCGACCGTCTCGAACCCGGCACATACATCAAGGTCGAGAACGGCAAATCGACCAAGCTCCTTGTGAAGTAAGGCTTTTCATAAGGTCTCTGACCTCTACGGTCGGAGCCGTCCATACGTAATGAAGGTGGCATGTCGCGTTCGACATGCCACCTTCATTTATCAGTGCCGTAATTCATGATGCAGGCAGGATGCCATTGGTATTAACTTATAGTATCCTATTGCTCTATTTATGTATACTACTCATTGAGATGGAATCTTTAAAATTCTTAAAATTATAAGATTATAAGTAGTTCTTAAAAATTAATCGATAATAAGTAGTTTTCAAATCTTGAGCCATAAAACTTATTCTCGCTTGCCACTCCGGGATTGTCATTCAGTCGCTTAGCTCGCTAAGCTCCTTCATTCCGCACCCGGATTGACTAAGCGATAAGTAAGTTTTATATGCTCATTAATTTTTAAGAACTACTTAAAAGTAAACAACCGCTAACATTAAGTTAACATTTATGACATCCGTGCCTGTGTCAGAGTTATCTTATTGGTGGGTGTTGGAAGTTCACAGTATAGGTTGTGGATTTGACGGGTTCTTTGTAAATTTGTGAAAAATTAATAACAAGGAATTAAGAGTTAATTATGGCTGCCGGTAGAGCGAAAGACGCGAGGTCTGAAGATAAGAAAAGGAAGTCCTCGAAAAATAATCAATCATCCGATAAGAAGTCGCCTTCCTTAAATACCGTGAAGTGTCCTAAAGATATGACGCTCAGACAGTGGCAGAGGGCTTTGCGCCGCCAGGTGGCCGCAAAAGAAAACTTCGCCATACGTGGGCCCTATACTGCTGACGATCCCTTTATCGTCACCAGTGCCGGAAGCGGGCGAAAGTACCGAGTACGGTACTACGGTCCGGATTCGGACTCCAACCGCTGTGAATGTATGGACTTCAAAACGAGCGGTCTTGGGACGTGTAAACATATCGAGGCCATTTCGCTTGCCGGCGATGGAAAGTATACACGCCGATCATACGGAACCCCTCTACACACCTTCGTCTACGTGGACTATCCCGCCGGCAGGAAGATTAAGATTCATCAAGGCCGCTATATCTCGGCCGAGATGCAAGAACACATAAAAAAGCTGTTCGATGAGAACGGCGAACTCATCGACCCAAAGTGCGATCCGTCTGACTTTATAAGAGAGGCCATGCAGCTTGACGAGACATTCGAGTGGGAGGAGGATGCACTTGATATCGTCACCGAGCAGCGCGACAAGGCACGGCGTGTGGCCCTCATTTCCGAAAAATATGCAGACTCACTCTTTGACGGTCTGATCAAGACCTCACTTCATCCCTATCAGGCTGTCGGGGTGAGGTTCGCCTTCATCGGCGGACGTACGATAAACGCTGATGAGATGGGTCTGGGCAAGACCGTCCAGGCCATTGCCACCGCCGAGTTGCTTAAACGTGAGGGACTCGTAAACTCGGTGATCATCATATGTCCCACTTCGCTGAAATATCAATGGTTTTCTGAGATCAGACGCTTCACCGACTCGACCGCAGTGGTGGTCGAGGGCGATGTGCTGAAACGCAACAGACAATTGTCCGACGAGGCCTGTTTCTATAAGATAGTCTCATTCCATGCTATGTCGAACTCGGTCAAGATGGGCTTCATTCCTCAGACCGACATGATTATCTACGATGAGCTTCAGCGACTGAAGAACAAGGAGACCCAAATGGGAAAACAACTCCGGAAATTATATTCACAGTATGTCTTGGCCCTTTCGGGAACTCCGCTGGAGAATAAGCTGGACGAACTTTACTCAGTCACCCAACTTGTCGATCAGTTTGTTTTAGGACCATACTATAAGTTCAATGCTGAGACAACCCTCAAGGATGAAAGCGGGAAACTCATAGGGTACCGCAATCTTCACAGCATAGCCGAGCGCCTCAGGGACACGCTCATACGTCGCAAGAAGGCAGACGTCAAACTGCAGATGCCGGCGCGTACGGACACTAACCTCTTTGTCCCTATGACCAAGGAGCAACTTGCAATTCATGAAGACTATAAGTTTCAAGTATCGGTGCTCGTTGACCGGTGGCGCCGCTTAAAGTTCCTCAGTGAGCCGGACCGTCAGAGGTTGTTGATGCTGTTGTCCATGATGAGGATGGTGTGTGACAGTACTTTTATACTGGACCAGAAGAGCCGTCATGATACAAAGATAGACGAGACGATGGCCATTGTCTCCAACCTTCTCGACAGTGAGGATGGCAAAGTTGTCATTTTCAGTCAGTGGGAGAGGATGGTCAGGATACTGGCCGGAGAACTGAAAGGACGCGGCATAGAGTTCTGTTACCTGCACGGGGGAGTGCCATCCGTTAAACGGAAGGACCTGATCGACAGGTTCAGGGATGACCCCTCATGCCGCATATTCCTTTCGACCGATGCGGGTTCCACCGGCCTCAATCTTCAGTCAGCCTCGCTGATGATTAATCTTGACCTGCCATGGAACCCGGCAGTGCTCGAGCAGCGAATCGCCAGAATTTATCGCCTCGGCCAAGCCAATCCGGTGCAGATCATCAATATGATATCCAGAGGAACGATCGAAGAGAGGATGCTTTCAACACTGAAGTTCAAATCAGAGTTGGCTTCGGGCATACTCGACGGCGGGGAGGATGCAGTCTATGTCGAAACCGGGAAATTCGAGAAAATCGTTGAGATCATTGACGATGTCATGGATTGTCCTGAGGTGGAAGGTTCGGTACCACACGACGGTAAACCGCTCACGAACACTCCGGATACAGAAACTGAAGACGAGGCCAACCGGGATTCTTCACATGATTCGTCTGAGGCCACTCCGAATGGCGGGCACTCTGCTGATGAGGGTGCTCAGAAACCTTCACAGGATCAGTCTGAGGACACTCCGAATGGCAGGCATGCAGAGGGAGAGGCTGCTACGGGAGGCACCACGAAACGCGGCGCAACGAAACGCGGTGCTTCCGTTGAACATGAAGAAATAAGAAAGACCTTCACCTCCGGATTGGCCGCAATAGGAAAGATTGCCGACATGTTACGGACCCCCGAAACAACCGAGGCACTTGTAGACGCTCTCGTAAGTGAAGACCCTGAGACAGGCAAAGCCTCGCTTACCATACCTGTCCCCGATAAAACCACCGTAGCGAATATCCTCAGCGCCTTCTCCGCACTTCTAAACCGTTAGTCCTCTTAGCGGTGAATCATGACGGACTCACCCTTTTGACACAGGTCTACTAACTTGAAGGCTACTGCGTTTAAACGTTGGGCGTATGAGTATTTCAGGTCCTGTTTTGTGGTCTCGAAATGAGCGGGAGCTATGAGCAAGAGGCGACCTTCGGCCATGAGGTCGAATTCAGAGCCGCTGGCTGACTCGCGCTCAGCAAATCCATTGGTGCATATACGTATGTAACACCCTCCGTCGTGGATGGCGTAATCGCGGATTTCTTTTTCTTTGGGATGAATGAACGGAGAGACGGGAATGTCTCCGTTCTCTATCTTTAAACGGCTTTGTTTCTGAAAGTTCTCGCTTTCATCGGTTGTCCATTTCCGGTAATGTTTAGCGACGAAAAGACCCGGTTCTTTCAGTAGGAGAATATTCCCCTTGGCTATGAATTCTTCATCTCCTATCTTGAGACTCCAACGCCTCAGCATATAGGCAGGAAATAGCTTTTTGATAAGGTAGCGTCTCGGGTTTTCTCGAACATAATTCTTCTGCCGCTCCCATTGCTCATCATTATAAGCTATTCTGTCGTTAAATCCTCTTTTGAAAACAGAGACCATTTTCTGCGGTCTTTTATCATCGGGAAGTGCATTATGCCGGAGACGGGAGACGGTCCCTTTGAGGTCGGACATCGCCAAACTCAAACCCTTGGGAAGATACTCCTTTACATGAACGCAGAGGTGGATGTGATCAGGCATGATGACAAACTCGGGGACCTCTATCTGAGGGTATTTCCGTAACCACTGTTCGACTGCTTGCTGTATGATCTCCCCAGTCCTGTTTAGTTCAGGGTGAGGTGCCGTCGCGCCCTCGGTGACACTGGAGTCTCCGACAATTGAGGAAAATGGAGGGAGACAAGGATTCTTGAGGGTGGTGATTAGATATCTGGCAGGGCGATTGTAGTCGTGATGACGGGCGCGTCGATTGAAGTTGGGATGGTCGGGTTTTCTGTGGTATGGGTTCGGGTCCGGAGAGCTCATGGGGGAAATAAGGTTTGGTTTCGGTGAAGGGTCTGTGCTCATTTCAATCGCACCGGGAAGGTTACGAGTGCTCATTTCAATCGCACAGGGAAGGTCATGAGTGCTCATTTCAATCGCACAGGGAAGGTTATGAGTGCTCATTTCAATCGCACCACAATCAAGAAACGCAGGAGAGCTCATTTGAAGCGCGGAGCTATTGTGGTGCGATTGAAATGAGCACTCCGATTGGGCGGTGGGACGGCGGGGTCATATAAAGCGGGGCTGCGGGGTCAGAAAGCTGGGCGGGGGTCAGAAAGCGGGCCGCGGGGTGGCATAAAGCTGGCCCGGCGGGGGTCAGAGGGCGGAGTAGTAGAGGAGGGGGGAGTCGTTGGGGGAGCCGGTCGAGAGGCAGAGGATGTAGGTGCCTATGGCCAGGAAGAGGTAGGCCCAGGAGGTCTCGACTTCAATCAGGCGCGTCGAGCGGAAGTCGTTCTGCTTGAGCATGACGAAGCGGGTGACCATGAAGATCGTCACCAGTATGGGGCAGATGAGCAGCCAGCCCAGCGCGGGAGTGGGCTCACATAAGTATTTGAACAGCACGAAACATACCGGGACCAGGATGGCCGACAGGAGGTAAAGCCACGCCGTGGCTTTACGGCCGATGAAGGTCTGGAACGTCTTCTTTTCGTTGTCCGTGTCAGAGTCGAACTTGGTGAGGCCGTGGGCCAGGTGCGCGCTGAGGGCCATCAGGCCGGCCGGTACGCAGAGCATAACCGCCGGGCCGAGGTCGAACCACGTCAGGTTGTTGCTGAAGCTGGAGAGGAAGTCGGTGCCGGTGTGGCCCGTGGCCGACTGAACCAGCTCGGTGCCTATAACGCCGATGGGCCCGAAGACCAGGAAGGTCATAAACACATTGGCGCGGGTACGCAGGACGGGGTTGGCGCCGTGGCTGTTGAGCCAGCCGCAGGCGTATACGAGCAGGCCGATAACGATAGTCCACCAGCCGGCAATCATCATGATGCCGATGCCCACCATGCCCGCCATCACCAGAGCGCCGTTCGAGATCTGATGCATGATGTTGTATGAGTCAAGCACCTTGTTGTCAGAGAGGTCGTAGCGGTCGTCGATATATTCTCCAAACTTGTACTTTATGTCATAGTAGCGGTGACCCCAGTTGTTGTAGAGCTGCATGAAGACGGCGAAGAAGAGGCACAGGACCGCCGGGAGCACCTCGCCGTTGCCGTGAACGGTAGCGGCGGCCCAGCCCATGACGACGGTCGCCACGCCCATCAACAGTGACTCCGGAGTCGCCGTCCGGACAACCATTGTGTGTGAACTATCCATGAAATATGGCTATTTTGAAAGAACTATAGATTTGTAGGTGTAAAGTTACGAAAAAATGTTAAAATAAAGAAACATTCAACATAAAAACTGCATAAAACAACCCCGACAGAGGTCTCCAGGCCTTCGTCGGGGTTGTTTTAGTATCTCTGCGGACCAGAGAAAGTTGTCGCTAAGAGGGGTTGTGAAACCGCTGCGCTCAGACGCCGAAATACATGATGACGAACAGCGAGCCGGCGCCGATGAACATCCAGAGCGTGAGGGCCTGGACGAGCGGACGCACGCCTACCTGGCGGATGACCTTCAGGCTGAGGCTCGCGCCGATGGCGAACAGCACGCACACAAGGCACTGCTTGGCGGCCACGACGATGCCGGAGTATATCGGGCGCATGAATCCTTCAAGGACGGCCGGGGTGTAGGTGTTGATAATCATCGCCACGACGAAAAGGAGGATGAACCAGGGGATTGAGATCTTGGCCTTTCCCTCGCCACCCTTCTCACCGCGATAGTACCACATAGTGAAGAAGGCCAGGGGGATGATCCACAGCGCGCGGGTACACTTGATGAGCGTGGCCAGCTCACACGCCTCCGTGCCGTAGGCCGCGCCAGCGCCGACCACCGAGCTCGTGTCGTGGATGGCGATGGCGGCCCAGGTTCCGAACTGCTGCTGTGAGAGCTCGAACCAGCGTCCCAGCGGCGGGAAGATGAACAGGGCGATTGCGTTGAGGATGAAGATGACGCCCAGAGAGACAGCCATCTCGTTCTCATTGGCCTTCATCACGCCGCCCACGGCCGCGATTGCGCTGCCGCCGCATATGGCGGTGCCCGACGAGATGAGGTAGGACGTGCGGCCGTCAATCTTCATGTACTTGCCCAGGAGGATACCGATAATCATCACCCCGATGACCGAAACGATGGTGAAGAGCATGCCCTCCGCGCCCGACTGGAGCGACTTCTGGAGATTCATGCCGAAGCCCAGGCCCACGACCGAGGCCTGGAGGAGGAGCTTAGAGAGCTTCTTGTTGAACTTAGGGTGAGGGATGCCGAAGATGAAGGCGAACGCGAGACCCAAGAAGAGCGCCACCGGGGCGGAGAACCGTTCGAGCGCCTCGACGGTGGCCTGGTCGGAGGTGAAGAGCTTGAAGGGAATGAGCATCAGCACGAGCAGGACCCAGTAGAGCCATTTCCCGATGCTTTGCAGCTTCCCGTTGGTATTTGTCATGTTCATTATGATGTTAGGTTAAGAAGGTGAATTCAGGTTTTGTCGTTCACGGACCGTCAGGCTTTAGGCAGCTCGATGCGGAAGGTGGTGCCCTTTCCCGGCTCGGACTCCTTGACGAAGATGCGGCCGCCGTGATACTCTTCGATTATGCGTTTGACCAGGGTGAGCCCCAGTCCCCAGCCGCGTTTCTTGGTGGTGAATCCGGGGTTGAACACGTTCTTGAAATTCTTTTTGGCGATACCCTTGCCCGTGTCCTTGACCTCGATCCAGACCTTGTCTTTCTCCGCGCCGGTCGTTATGTCGATGCGGCCGGCCCCCTCCATTGCGTCGACGGCGTTCTTGGTCAGGTTCTCCATCACCCACTCGAACAGCGCACCGGATAGCATCGTCCCGTGGTCATCGTCCGAGAGGTGGAGCTGCAGGTCCACCTTACCCGAGATGCGCGACTTCATGTACTCAAGCGACGAGCCCACGCGGTCGTTGAGATACTCAAGCTGAAGCTCCGGGTTTGACCCGATTTTCGAGAAGCGTTCGGCGATGGTCGACAGTCGGCGTACATCCTTGTCTATCTCTTTTGTCACCTCGGGGTCAGTCCCGGTGAGGGTCAGATACTCGCTCCATGCCATCAGCGACGAGATGGGGGTCCCGAGCTGGTGGGCCGTCTCCTTTGAGAGACCGACCCAGACGCGGTTCTGTTCGGCACGTTTGCTTATGATGACCGCCAGGCAGATGATGACGGCCAGGATGGCCATCACCCCCAACTGCACGTAAGGGTAGAGGCTCAGGCGTCTGAGCAGTATCGAGTCCTCATAATATATGTACTGATAGAGGTCCGGGATAATCTCCACGCGGATAACGTGTGAGTTGTTCTCCGCGAGGTCCTCGAGTCGGTTGTTGCCGATACCCTTGTGGAGCCGGGTCCGAAGAAAGTCGCGGTTGCGGTCGCTGAGCATCCCGAAGACAAGGGTCTCCGAGTCGCCGGCCTCCTCCTTTTCAGGGAGGTTGAAGTTGCGGAAGTCAAGGATGTTCCCGTCGGCGTCGATGACCATCACGGGGATGGAGTTGTTCTGGGCAATGATTTCGAGCAGGAAGTCCACGTCTGCCGAGGCATCGGCCGAGGCGAGCCTTTCGGTCGCGTGGGCCCACAGCTTCATGCGCTCCCGCTCCTGCGAGGCCAGCTGCTTGACCAGCGAGTTGGAGATGACCAGGAAGGCCACGATGGCGATGACGGCGACGGCCAAGAAGATGTATTTTCCTATTCTCTGATGTTCGTAAATGTTAGCCATCGTGAATCAGTGCTGTTTGGTAGCCTCGAAGACATACCGGGCGACGGCGTCGTCGGTGTTGTTGCCTATGACCTCGTCGGCCACCTCGCGGACCTCCGCGACGGCGTTGCCGACGGCCACGCCGTGCGCAGCGGCCTTGAGCATCGGCAGGTCGTTGACGTTGTCACCGAAGGCGACGATGCGGTCCGCGTCTGCCAGGGCTGCTATCTCGCGCACGCCCACGGCCTTAGAGGCGTCGGGGGCGAAGACCTCGAGCTCGGCGATTTCGTCGCCATACATGTCGTGATAGAAAATCGGGCGGCAGGCCACCTTCTGGCACACCTCGTCATAAACGCGGCGCGCCGCCTCGGTCGGCTGCATGGTCAGGAACAGCAGCACGCGGTCAAGCGGCGGGAGCGACTCGGACTCTCCCTCCTCGTTGACGTGGAAGGTCTTGAAGGGGTTATCGATACGCTCTTCCATGAAGCGGCGTGCCAGTGAGTCCATCTTCCCTAAGTGGTAGATGTGGATGATGTGGTCCTCGCCCAACGCATATATAAAGGTGGGGAGTTTGGCCTCGCGGTAAATCTCAATCAGCCGTCGCGCGGTTTCGGGTGAGTGGAAGCGGACGTTGGAGTATTTGTTTGCGCGCATGTCCCAAAGCGCGGCTCCGGTCATGACGACCATGGGGAGCCGCAGGTCCATCCCCTCCAGCAGAGTGGAGACGGTGGCCGGGGTGCGGGCCGTGGCGATGCTGAAGAGGGCGCCGTTCTTGACGGCCTCGTTTATCAGACGCCGGGTCTCGTCCGAGATGCGGCTCTCGCCGTTGAGCAGTGTCCCGTCGAGATCCGAGATGAAGAGGGTCCGCGTCTCGGACGCGGTCTCCGCGCCTATGTCGGTCGCGTTTCTGCCGGTCGCGCTTTTGTCCATCACGTTTCTATCCATCGCGCTGCTTATTTGGATTTCTTGAAGAATCCCTTCCTGTGGTGTGGTTGCTCCTCACCCTCCCCTGCGGGTTTGATGACGACATATTCAGCGTCGGTCACCTGGCTTTCGGTGACGATGTGTACGCCCGAGTCGTCAGAGCGAATCTCGGTGTTTTCGGAATACTCATGATACTCCGTATACTCCACGTCGACGGCATACTCCTTCGGGATGATGGGCGTGTGCGGGCCGGCGGCGCGTTCGGCATAACGGCGTTCGCGGGTGCGCGCCTGCTCCTCGGCCTCGCGCTGCTTGCGCTCCGAGCGGGTTTCGCGATGCGGCTTGGGTTCGGGGGGGATGCCCATGGCGGCCCGGAAGCGGTTACGCAGCCTTCGCGCAAGCCACTGGGACCCCCAGCGTGTAATGTAAGGCCATGCTATGACGAGTATGACCAGTATGATAATCCAAATCAATGTTGACATATATTATGGGAAGCCACCTTGACTTCCCGTCTATAAAATAACGCTAAAAATCCTTATTCCTTATATAATGAAAAAGGCGGTGTTTATTTGGGCTTCAGCCGCGACTCACAGACGCTCCCGCCGACATAGACGAGGACGAACCACATCAGCCCCTCCACTCCGAAGAACAGCAGCAGTACGCAGGCGCACAGGACAAGCACGATGCGCGAGAGGTTTGCCTTGAGCGTCCACTCCTGGATCTTGAGCGAGAGCAGCGGCAGCTCGGAGTTCATCAGCAGGACGAGGATGACGATGGCCGGCACATAGAGCCAGGGGGAGGTGTAAACCGACGGGCCACCGGCCACGGCCGCGCTGTATCCTATCCAGAACAGGGCGTTCGAGGGGACCGGCAGACCGAGGAAAGAGGTCGTCTGGCGGGTGTCGAGGTTGAACTTGGCCAGCCTCAGCGCCGCGCCTACGGCTATGAGAATCGCGCCCCAGGCCCAGAAGGAGGGTGTGACGCCGGGTGTCTTGGTGAGCATGCTCAGCGTCAGTATGGCCGGGGCCACGCCGAAGCTCACCATGTCGCACAGGGAGTCGAGCTCCTTGCCCATCTCGCTCTTGACGTGAAGCAGGCGCGCCACGAAGCCGTCGAAAAAGTCGGCCACCATCGAGACGGCGATGAATATCCAGGCCCACTGATAATGGAAGAGGCCCGATGTGGTCTCATACGGATTGACGGCGAAGATGGAGGCCACCGTGCCGCCGATGACGTTGATACACGTTATTGCGTTGGGAATGTTTTTCTTTATCACGCCTGAAGGGGGTTGCTTATGTGTTGCTGAAGGGGTTGCTTATGTGTTGTTGTCTACCCACCCGTCGGCCCCTTTGAGGCGCGCCAGGGGGGTGAGTCCGCCGCTGGTGGCCTGCTTGAGGGTCACCAGGACGTTGGCGTCTGTCGGCAGGTATATGTCCACGCGCGAGCCGAACTTGATGAAGCCCAAGTGCTCGTCTATCGAGGCCCGCTCGCCCTCACGGGCATAGGTGACTATGCGCCGCGCCATGGCGCCGGCTATCTGGCGGACCGTTATCTTCTGGCCGTTGTCGGCTATGATGCCTATCGTGGAGCGTTCGTTCTCGGTGCTGCTCTTCGGGAGATAGGCCGAGAGGAAGCGGCCCGAATGGTGGCGCACATAGACGACCTCTCCGTCAACAGGAAACCAGTTGGCGTGGACGTTGAGGGGCGACATGAAGACTGACACCTGGATGGCCTCCCCCTTGATGAACTCAGGCTCGAAGACCTTCTCGATGACCACCACGCGACCGTCTACCGACGAGACCACCATGTCCTTTCTCGGCCCGCGGTAGTCGCGTTTGGGACATCTGAAAAAGTTGAATACGAAGCAGTAGAACAGCAGCGAGACCGCCGTGCATATAATCGGCAACACCGGCGGGGGGAGGAATAGCCACACCGGAGCATTGACTGCTATCAGGACGATAAATAGCAGCACGAGTATATTTGTGCCTTCGTGATGTATCTTCATAATTAAGGTTCAAATTTAGCTATTCCCCCCGTCATAAGCAAATTTTAGCTGTCCAATTGCCCGAAAATGCTCAAAAATTTGTAAATTCGCAGTCTGAATAGGTTTATGAGACCCCACCTCGTTCAATATGAATATATCTTATAAGTGGCTGAAACGCTATATCGACACTGACCTCTCGCCCCGCGAGCTGGCCGCTGTCCTGACTTCTGTCGGCCTCGAGTGTGACAACGTCGAGGAAATCGAGACTGTCCGCGGCGGTCTGCGCGGACTCAAGATCGGAAAGGTCCTCACATGTGTTGACCATCCCGACTCGGACCATCTCCATATAACAACCGTGGATGTCGCCGACCCCTCCGGTCCGCTTCAGATTGTCTGCGGCGCGCCGAACGTCGCCGCCGGCCAGACGGTCGTCGTGGCCACCATCGGCACCGTCCTCTATGACGGCGACAAGGAGTTCACAATCAAGAAATCAAAAATGCGCGGCGTCGAGTCGTTCGGCATGATATGTGCCGAAGACGAGATAGGCCTGGGCGAGAGCCATGACGGCATCATGGTGCTCGACGGTGATGTCGCCCCCGGCACCCCGGCGGCTGACTACTTCAACGTCGAGAGCGACTACTGCCTCGAGGTCGAGCTGACCCCGAACCGCGTCGACGCCGCGAGCCATTTCGGCGTGGCGCGTGACCTGAAGGCATATAACGACTGTCGCGACTTCGAAGCGGGCCGCAAACCCTCGGCCGAGCTGCGCCTTCCCTCCGTAGAGGGCTTCAGGGCCGACTGTGAGGAGGGGGCCGTCGTTATAGAGGTCGCCGACGCGCAGGGCTGTCCCCGATACTCGGGCGTCACAATCCGCGACGTCAAGGTCGGTCCCTCGCCCGAGTGGCTCCGCAACCTCCTGACCACCGTCGGCCTGCGTCCGATAAACAATATCGTGGACATCACCAACTTCATCCTCATGGGCCTCGGGCAGCCGCTCCACTGTTTCGACCTGTCGAAGGTGAAAGGGGAGAAGATCGTTGTCCGCACCTGTGAGGAAGGCTCTCCCTTCGTGACCCTCGACGGCGTGGAGCGCAAGCTCTCCGCGGCCGACCTGATGATATGCAACGCTGAAGACCCGATGTGTATCGCCGGTGTTTACGGCGGTCTGGACTCGGGCGTGACCGAAGAGACGACAGACGTCTTCATCGAGAGCGCGTGGTTCAACTCGACACGCATCCGCCGCACGGCCCGCCGCCACGGTCTGAGCACCGACGCCTCGTTCCGCTACGAGCGCGGAACGGACCCGGACATCACCGTATATGCCGCCCAGCTCGCCGCCCTCCTTATCAAGGAGCTTGCCGGCGGACGCATCTGCGGCTCGGTCGTCGATGTCTGCCCCGAGCTTCCCCGCCGCGCGGAACTCGACTTCTCGCTCAAGTATTGCGCCTCGCTCATCGGCAAGGAGCTCCCGAAAGACCTTATCGTCTGCATCCTGAAGTCGCTTGAGTTCGTAGTCACCGAGACTGCTGACGAGGATGTCCTCCACCTGACTGTGCCGACATATCGCGTAGACGTGACGCGCCCCTGCGACGTGGTCGAGGAGATTCTGAGGATATACGGGTACAACAACGTAGAGTTCGGAAACGAGATGCACATAACGCTCTCAAACCGCACCGCCGTCGATGACTCTCACGACCTGAAGGAGGCCGTGTCGGCCCGTCTGACCGCCGTCGGCTTCACCGAAATACTCAACAATTCGCTGACCGCTGTCGGCTACTACCGCGAGAACGAGGCCTTCCCTCTGGAGAATTGCGTCAAGGTGATGAATCCCCTTTCGCAAGACCTCGGAGTGATGCGTCAGACGCTGCTTTACGGCGGCTTGGAGAGCATCGCCCACAACATCAACCGCAAGGCCACCGACCTGCGCCTGTATGAGTTCGGCCACGTCTATACTTTCGACCCGTCGAAAGAGTCGACCGAAAAGGCACCGCTCGCACCGTTCAAGGAGCGCGAGATGCTGGACCTTTGGCTGACGGGCAACATGACTGCCGCTTCGTGGAACACTAAGGAGGCCGAGGCGACCTTCTATGACCTGAAGTCTGTCGTAAGCCAACTCTTCCGCTATGCCGGCATTCCGGAGAGCATGCTCAACGAGGCGCAGTTCAGCGCCGCCCCCTTCTCGGTGGGCCTCGACATCGCGTCGAAGACGGGCTCATGGCTATGCAAGATCGGGCTCGTTGACCGCAAGACATTGAAGATGTTCGACATCGACCAGCCGGTGGTTTACGCCACTATCGACTGGGAGGCCTTCTTCAAGCTGGCGATGCGCACCTCAATCACCTACGCTCCGCTGCCCAAGACCCAGCCGGTGCGCCGTGACCTGGCGCTGCTGCTCGACGCCGGAGTGAAGTTTGACGACGTCCGCCGCACAATCCGCAAGGCAGGCGGCAAGCTGCTCGGCGAAATCAGCCTCTTCGACGTCTACGAAGGCAAGAACCTCCCTGAAGGCAAAAAGTCGTATGCCGTCTCCATCATGCTTCAGGATCCGGAGAAGACCCTCAACGACAAGCAGATAGATGCGACGATGAACAAAATCGTGGACGCGCTGAAGAAAACCTTCGGTGCCGAGCTCCGCTGATGCTTCGACGGCTAACGGGATGCTGTCCTCAGTGTTCCGGAAGTCCATACACAAACCGAAATAACTCAATAAAAAAGAAATAGAAAAACTGACAAATGGGAAGAGCATTTGAATTCCGCAAAGCCCGTAAGCTCAA
>CAZUAK010000021.1:19069-22225 GCA_964618395.1 uncultured Sangeribacter sp. | reverse complement strand
ATGAGTTTGATGCAAGCAAGCCAATCTTCAATCTCTACGGAGAGGAATACTAAATTATAATCGGAGAATTTATGTGAGGGCGAAGTAGAGGCCGTTGCGGAATTCCAGTTGGCCCTCGTCCCTCAGGAAGGAGACGACGGGGAAGGACTCGCCTGTATAGGGGCCCATCAGTCTGACCAGGTCTGTAGGCGAGAGTCCCTGGGGGTTGGCCCTCAAGGCGGTTAGGATTCGGTCGGCGGCACTCTGGACACTGTCTTTTGGTGTGCGGCTGTCGCGACAGACGTCACAGGTGCCGCACCGTCTGGCTTCCGGCTCTCCGAAGTATTTCAGCATTCGGCCAACGCGGCAGTCCGCGTCGTTGTAGCCATAGTCTATCATCGCCTCGACGCGCTGTTCCATCACCTCGCGCCTCTCCTCATAGATGTCTTTCCCAATCTGCACGTAGCGGGCCTCCTCGCGGGCCGTCGGAAAATGGATAAACGGGACGCGGTTGCGCGGGATGTAGCTGAGGATCTTCTTTCGACCGAGGTCGATGAGAGACTGTGTCACCTCCTTGTAAGTCAGTCGCGCCTCAGCCGCTATCTTGCTCTCACTGATGTTGATGAAGTCCGAGAACATCCCGGGATAGGTCCGGAGCATCGTCTTCATGACCGTCTCGTCGGTCGGGGTGATGTCGTGGATGCCATACAGTTCATCGCGCTCCACGAGGAAGTGGACACGTGAGCCGTTTTCGGCCTCCTCGATAAAATCGAGATAACCCGCCTGACCGAGGAGGTTTAGGGACGAGCGGACAAACCGCTCTTGAAGGGAATGGGCCTTGCAGAATTTTTCGAGATCGAACTCACGCAACATCTCATAACCTTCGCCCACTTCGAGTCCGTAGTGGACACAGATTCTCTCATAGACATACCTGATGTCCTCGCGCGGAGGGAACGTCTCGGTTACACGCCGGCGCAGCACGCCCCGGTCATGTTTCGACGAGATGAGGACAGCATAAGAGGGGAGACCGTCACGTCCTGCCCGTCCCGCCTCCTGATAGTACTCCTCGAGAGAGGGGGGAAAGTCAAGGTGAATCACCACTCGCACATCCGGTTTGTCGATACCCATGCCGAAAGCATTGGTCGCCACCATCACCCTCACCCGGTCAGCCTTCCACTCATTCTGGCGCCTCTCCTTCTCTTCATATTCGAGTCCGGCGTGATAGGACGTAGCCACTATCCCCGCCTGGTTGAGGAACTCCGCAATCTCGCCCGTCTTCTTGCGTGAACGTACATAGACGATGGCGCTTCCCTTGGTCTTGGAGAGTATGTTGAAGACCTCATTAAACTTGCTTTCGGCTTTGCGGACTATATATGAGATATTGGGGCGAGCGAAGCTCATACGGTATCCCATACCCTGTTTGAACTTGAGCTGCACGGCGATGTCCTGTGCCACCCTCGGGGTCGCCGTGGCCGTCAGAGCAAGCAGCGGGACACCGGGGAGATGCTTGCGCAGGTCTCCGATAAGAAGGTATGAGGGACGGAAATCATATCCCCACTGGGAGATACAGTGTGCCTCGTCGACAACGATGAGTGTCACGTTCAGATGTCTCAGTTCAAACAGGAAGCGCTCGTTGCGCAGCCGTTCCGGAGCGACATACAGGAAGCGGGCGCGACCGTTGACAAGGTGTTCCCATGCCACACGGGTCTCTTGGTAGGTCATCGCCGAGTGGAAGAAGACGGCCCTGATATTTCGTTTCTTCAGGTTGTCCACCTGGTCCTTCATCAAGGAGATGAGCGGCGTTATGACCAGCGTCAGACCTCCCAGCGCCAGGCCGGGGACCTGAAAGGTTATCGACTTGCCGCCACCGGTCGGCATCAGTCCGAGGGTGTCGTTGCCACGCATGACAGAGGTCATGATCTCCTCCTGGAGCTCACGAAACGAGGTGTACCCCCAATACTCATTGAGGATATCTAACAGACGGTTATGAAGATCCGGGTCGGGATTTGTCACTCTGAGTGCGATGAAATATGAAGGCGGTATAAAAAAGGGCGGCGTGAGAATAAGAAGTGGCCCTGAGAAAAAGGGGCTTTGTCACTTGGCGGAGAGTCGAATGTCGCGAATCATCAGCTGGATGGAGTCAGGATGATTGCGTCCCGGACGGGTCTGCTCGATGGTATAGCAGATGTCGACAGGCTTATGTGCATGGATATGCTCGAAATAGGGGGCCATGTTGAAGGCAATGGCGTTTATCACACGGCTCGTGCTGTTGTCTTCAAGTTCGAGCTTTATGTGCTCTAAGTTTTTACCCACTAATTTGCTGGTGCCGAAATCGAAGACGTTGCGCGTGCAGAAGACCGGTTTGGGATTGCCCGGACCGAAGGGATTGAACTTCTGCAACTGGGTCAGCAGCTCCGGTGTGATGTCTGCGAACTCCAGTTCGGCCGCTATCTCGATATGGGGGTTAAGCTGGGACGGCTGGATATGCTCGGCGACATACTCTTCGAAGCGTCGGCTGAATTCCGGGATATTCTCCTCCTTGAGCGAGAGACCCACAGCGTATGGATGGCCGCCGAAGTTCTCGAGCAGGTCACGGGTGGAGTCTACTGCGGAGTATATGTCGAAACCCTGAACCGAGCGCGAGCTCCCCGTTGCCAGGCCGTTGGAGTATGTCAGCACCACGGCCGGCTTGTAATACAGTTCCGTCAGACGCGAGGCCACGATACCGATGATGCCCTTATGCCAGTCCTTGTTATAGATGACGATTGAGCGCTTTCCGTGAACGATGTTCACGTTCTTCTCGATGATGGCGTTGGCCTCTTCCGTTATCCGCTTGTCGAGCTCCTTGCGGTCTTTGTTATATTGGTCAATGTTCTTTCCCTTCTCGTATGCGTCATGCAGGTCGCGGCTGACGAGGAGGTCTACCGCCTCGATACCGCTCTGCATACGTCCCGAGGCGTTTATGCGTGGCCCTATCTTGAAGATGACGTCGCTGATTGTGATATCCTTGTTTGTCAGCTTGCAGAGTCGGATGATGCTTCTCAGTCCGAGGTTGGGGTTCGAGTTGAGCCGTTTCAGTCCGTGATAGGCCATGACGCGGTTCTCGCCCACGATGGGCACGAGGTCGGCGGCTATGCTGACTGCGACCAGGTCAAGCATTGACTCGAGCTAATTGTG
>CAZUAK010000021.1:3306-19059 GCA_964618395.1 uncultured Sangeribacter sp. | reverse complement strand
GTGGTTTGACAGGCCGTTGCTCTGCGCGAAGGCCTGCATGAACTTGAAGCCCACGCCGCAGCCCGAGAGCTCAGTACAGGGGTAGGGGCTACCCGGCATCTTGGGGTTGAGGATTGCGACGGCGTCGGGGAGTACCTTGTCCGGGACATGGTGGTCACAGATGATGAAGTCGATACCCTTCTCCTTGGCGTATGCTATCTCGTCTATGGCCTTGATTCCACAGTCGAGGACGATGATGAGCTTGACATCGTTTTCTGCCGCGTAGTCGATGCTCTTGCACGAGATACCGTAACCCTCATCATAGCGTGTCGGGATATAGTACTCTATGTTGCTGTAGTAATTCTGGAGATACTTGTAGACCAGGGCGACGGCAGTGGTTCCGTCCACGTCATAGTCGCCGTATACCATAATCCTCTGTTTCGCGCCCATGGCCTTGTTGAGGCGGTTGACGGCCTTGTCCATGTCGGGCATCAGGAACGGGTCGTGAAGGTCAGAGATGGATGGGTAGAAGAAAGCGCGGGCCTCTTCGGGGGTGGTGACGCCGCGGTGAATAAGCAATTCGGCTATAGCATCCACGTTTCCGCACACTTCGGAGAGGCGTGTGACAGCCTCGTTCTCACTGCGCGTAAGGGGTTGGTAGTTCCATTTGTTAGTCATTTCGGAAAGTCTCTTTTACGTGGTTGAATAGCGGATGGAGCCCTTGAGTCCTCATTGAGGACATAAAAAGGTTCTCACAAAATTACAAAAAAATCCCGAAATGTGCAAATAGGGAGGAATGGCAAGAGTCTCGGGAGCGCCGGGAGCATCAAGTGTATCGGAAGCGTCGGGAGTCTCGGGAGCGTCGAGAGTCTCGGGGTAAAATGAAAACGGCGTCGCTTCCGTGGAGGGAGGCGACGCCGCTTATTGTAGGGTTTGTTATGCGTTGGGGGTTGCGGAAGTTGCTTCCGGGTTTGCCGGAGCCTTCAGGTACTTGTCGAGGAAGCGGAAGAAGACGCGCTGCCAGAGAATGGCGTTCTGCGGCTTGATGACCCAGTGGTTTTCGTCAGGGAAGACGAGCATCTCCGCCTCGAGTCCGTGCATCTTCGCGGCGTTGAAGGCCATCATGCCCTGCGACGCCAGGATTCGGTAGTCGAGTTCGCCGACCGTGATCAGAATCGGAGCAGTCCAGTCGTTCACGAACTTGTGGGGCGACGTTGCGAAGGTGCGCTGGGCCACGGCGTTGTCCTTGTCCCACGGAGCGCCACCCATGTCGAAGTCGGCGAACCACATCTCCTCGGTCTCCATATACTGAGCCTCGATGTTGAAGATACCCGCGTGGGCAATGAGAGCGGCGAAACGGCCTTCATGATGTCCCGCGAGCCAGTATACAGAGAAGCCACCGTAACTTGCGCCGATGGCACCCATACGCTTGGCGTCCACATAGGGCTGGGCAGCGAGATAGTCTGTAGCCGAGAGGTAGTCGCGCATGTTCTGACCACCGTAGTCACCGGAGATCTGACGGTTCCATTCCTCTCCGAAGCCCGGAACGCCGCGGCGGTTCGGTGCGATGACTACATAGCCGTTAGAGGCCATGATGCGGAAGTTCCAGCGGTAGCTCCAGAACTGTGAAACGGCCTGCTGGGGACCGCCCTGACAGTAGAGGAGGGCCGGGTACTGCTTGCTTGCGTCGAAGTCCGGCGGAAGAACCACCCAGCAGGTCATCTGCTTGCCGTCAGTCGTAGGGACGAGATGTTTCTCAACCTTTACCTCACCGAGCTGTGAGAGGATATCCTTATTGACCTCTGTCAGCTGAGTAACTTCGCCCTTCAGGCCGATGGCCACGATCTCATTCGGCTCAAGCATTGAATGACGCATCGCGATGACACGGCCGTCGGCAAGGGGCTGAACGCGCTCATAGTCACACACACCCTGAGCGAGCGTGTCGATCTTGCAGGTCTTCACATCGATGGCGAACACCGGCTCCGTACCCTCATAATAGCCGTTGAAGATGATTCGGTCACCCTTTGGCGCCCATGCGAGGCCCTCGGGCCAGTAATCCCAGTTCTCTGTCAGGTCACGCTTCTCGCCCGTGGCCATGTCCATCACCATCAGGCGCTTCTTGTCGCTCTCGAACTTCGGAGTCTTCATCGAGAGCCACGCCAGGGTCTTTCCGTCGGGAGAGAATACCGGGTCGGTGTCATAACCCTCAATCTCGGGAGTCAGGTTTTTGGTCTGCTTGGACTCCAGGTCGTAGAGGTAGAGGTTTGAGTCGGTCGAGAAAGAATACTCCAGGCCGGTCAGCTTGCGCGAGACATAGACCAGTTTTTTAGAGTCCGGAGACCATGCGAAAGATTCCGCGCCTCCGAAAGGCTTCATCGGACACTCGAAAGGCTCGCCCTCCATGATGTCGATGGCGTCAGTGACCGAGTCGCCGAAGTCGGCAACGAAGGGATGGGGAATGGCCGACACCCACTCGTCCCAGTGCTTGTACATGAGGTCGTCAACCACGCGGCCCGTGGTCTTGTCGAGACCGGCGAAGAGGGTAGAGTCGTTCTGATTGTACGTATCTATCTGAGTGGCGTAGATGACCTTCTTATTGTCAGGAGAGATGACGAAACAGTCTACGCCCGTCTCCACCTGAGTGTGGCACTTCTTGTCGGAGCCGTCGGCCTTCATTGAGAATATCTGTGGCTTCCCGGTTTTGTCGTCCTTGCCGATAAAGGCCAGACGCTCACCGTTTTCAATCCACTGGATGTTGCCTTCGGAACTTGCCGTCTTAGTCAGACGCGACATGTCTGAGCCGTCAGCCTTGATGGTGTAGATTTCGGTGTTCGACTTGTTCTGTTCGATGCTCTCATAGCCGAGAGTGAAAGCAATCAGGGAACCGTCGGGCGAGGGTGTGGCCTCACCGACATGGCCGAAGGCTTCGAGCACCTCCGGGGTCATCTGACCGTTTTCGATGGTGATGTCCGGCTTCTCAATTATCGGACCCGAATCGGAAGAGCCCGAAGTGGAGCATGCCGAAAGCAGTACGGGGAGTGTTGCACCCATGACTAACTTCAGTTTGTTCATGATTTTAGATTAATTTATTTAGGTTAGATAGTTATTTCTTCTTGGACCGGTTCCGTTGTTCACCGCGGGTTTTGGCTGAACGAGAATCACCCGAGACATAACGTCCGGAGTGGGTCTGGCCGTTACGGGATTGAGCACTTTTACCATAATTTCTCCCTGCGCCTCCACTCGGGAAGAGTTTCTTCGCCAAGTCGGGCCTGTGTATGCGGTTCAGCTCGTTGAGTATCTGCGAGCGCGCCTCAGGTTTATACCAGAAGAAGAACTGTCGCTGGGCGAGTTTCTCCTTCTCGGTGCGGGCAGTATAGACCTTCTTCTTAGTGTAGGGATTATATCCGGAATAGTAAATCTCCGTCGCCAGAGTCATGGGAGTCGGCGTGAAGTCCTGCACCTGTTCGAGATGAAAGTTAAGGTCCTTTGTCTGACAGGCGAGCTCCGCCATATCCTCCTCGGTACACACCGGGTGTGAACTGATGAAATAGGGTATCAGCTGCTGGTTGAGTCCATGCTTGGTATTGACCTCGTCGAACGTGCGCTTGAACTTTTTGAAAAGCTCGAATGAGGGTTTGCGCATGCAGTCGAGCACGCGGTCCGAGGTATGCTCCGGTGCAACCTTCAGTCGGCCGCTGACATGACGGCTGATAAGCTCCTCGATATACATGCGGTTTGTCTTCGCCACCTCCGGACTGTCTGTCGGGGCCATCGCCAGGTCATAGCGCACGCCGCTTCCGATGAAGGACTTCTTCACCGCCGGGATTGCGTCGACAGCCTTGTAGACTTTCAGAAGGGGGGCGTGGTCCGTGTTCAGGTTCTTGCAGGGTGCGGGATGCAGGCAGCTCGGGCGGACGCACTTCTCGCAAATGTCTGCGTTCTTTCCAGACATGGCATACATGTTTGCCGACGGACCGCCCAGGTCTGAGATATATCCCTTGAAGTCGTCCATCTCTGTGATGCGCTTGGCTTCATTGACGATGGAGGCCTGTGAACGTGAGGAGATGAACTTTCCCTGATGGGCCGAGATGGTGCAGAAAGCGCAACCGCCGAAGCAGCCGCGGTGCATGGTCAGAGAGTGGCGTATCATCTCGTATGCCGGGATGGTTTTGCCCTTGTATCGCGGGTGCGGAACGCGGGTGTAGGGAAGATCGTAAGACTTGTCGAGCTCGCCGTGAGGCAGTGGCGGATACATCGGGTTGAGGCGAATCATCTTCCCGCCTGTCTGCTGCCACAGTACCTTTCCGTGCTTCCGGTTCGACTCCGTCTCCACAATCTTGAAATTCTCAGCCTGCTTTATCTTGTCTTTCAGGCACTCCTCGAACGGGGCGAGTACGATATCCTCCCCGGCCGGTTTCGCGTCAGAGTAGAAGACAGTCTGGGGGACGTCCGTGATTTCGGAGATTTTCTCTCCCTCGTCGAGCCGTTTGGCTATTTCGAGCAGGGGTCTCTCGCCCATGCCGTATACAATCATGTCGGCCCCCATGTCGGCTAAAAGCGACGGACGCAGCCGGTCCGCCCAGTAGTCATAATGGGACACGCGCCTGAGTGAGGCCTCGATGCCTCCGGCTATCACCGGCACATCGGGATACAACTCCTTGAGGATGTTGGAATATACGATTGTCGGATAATCAGGGCGCATTCCGTGACGTCCTCCCGGTGTATAGGCGTCGTCATGGCGAAGGCGGCGGTTGGCGGTATAGTGGTTGACCATCGAGTCCATCGCACCCGCCGAGACACCGAAGAACAGTCTCGGTCGACCGAGCTTCTTGAAGTCGCGCAGGTCGTCCCTCCAGTTGGGCTGAGGGACGATGGCGACCTTGTAGCCTGCAGCCTGGAGTACCCTCCCTATGACTGCAGCGCCGAAAGAAGGATGGTCCACATACGCGTCGCCCGAGAAAAGTATAACGTCCGCCTGTTCCCAGCCGAGAGCAGTCATCTCGTCTTTTGACGTAGGTAGGAAATCCGTTTTCAGAAGTTTCATAAGCTGTCTTCTCAGAAATCAGTTTTTGGCCTCGCGGAGTTCAAGCAGCGAGACGAGCTCGTCGCGCAGGCGTGCGGCCTCGATAAAGTCTGTTCTGCGGGCGGCGGTGTTCATGTCGTCGCTCACGGTCTTGATTCGGCGTTCGAGCTCTTCGGCGCTCATATACGAGAATACCGGGTCGGCCACGAGAGAGCGCTCTTCTTCGCGTTCGATATAGGGTCTCGGCTCGCGCTTTATGGGTGCGGGCGGAACATTGACCTTGTCGGCGAGGCGCTTGGGTTTCTCGCGCTTCGGTGTCTCCTCCTTGCCTTTCTCGTAAATGTCGATGAGGTCGATGCCCCCCTTCTTCACGATAGGCTGCGGAACGATTCCGTGTGTCTCGTTATAGAGCATCTGCTTGGCGCGACGTCGCTCTGTCTCGTCGATGGTCATCTGCATCGAGTCAGTAATCTTGTCGGCATACATGATGACCTTTCCGTTTACGTTACGCGCCGCGCGACCTGCGGTCTGTGTCAGCGAGCGGTGGTTGCGCAAGAATCCCTCCTTATCTGCGTCGAGGATTGCAACGAGGCTGACCTGCGGAAGGTCGAGGCCCTCTCTGAGAAGGTTGACGCCGATGAGCACGTCATATTTGCCCTGGCGGAGGTCTTCAAGGATACGGATACGCTCAAGGGTGTCGACATCGCTGTGGATATAAGCCGATGATACGCCCCATTTTATCAGATGGTCGTTCAGCTCCTCGGCCATGCGCTTTGTCAGCGTGGTCACAAGTGTGCGCTCGCCGGCCTCGATTCGGGTCTGTATCTCCTCCATGAGGTCGTCTATCTGGTTCATGGAGGGTCTGACCTCAATCTCCGGGTCGAGCAGCCCCGTCGGACGGATTACCTGCTCTGTATACACGCCTTCGGTCTGCATGAGTTCATAGTCGCCGGGAGTTGCTGAGACATATATGGTCTGAGGGGTCAGTCGTTCGAACTCATCGAACTTCAGGGGGCGGTTGTCGATGGCCGCAGGGAGCCTGAATCCGTATTCCACGAGGTTCAGTTTTCGCGCAAGGTCACCGGCGTTCATGCCGCGGAGCTGGGGGAGGGTTACGTGGCTCTCGTCAATTATGGTGAGGAAATCTTTGGGAAAATAGTCGAGAAGGCAGAAGGGGCGTGCTCCGGGCTCGCGTCCGTCAAAGTACCGGGAGTAGTTCTCAATGCCGCTGCAGTGGCCCACCTCCTTAATCATCTCAAGGTCGTAGGTCACGCGCTCGCGCAGCCTTTCGGCCTCGAGTATCTTGCCGTCGCCGCGGAAGAACTCTATTTGGTTTCCGAGGTCCACGGCTATCTGGTCGACGGCCTTCATCGTGCGCTCTTTGGTGGTGACAAAGATGTTGGCGGGATAGATGTTAAACGACTCGAGTTCAGAGAGGATTATGCCCGTCTGCGGTTCGATAGTCTGTATCTTCTCTATCTCGTCGCCCCAGAACATTACGCGCAGCTGGATGTCTTCGAAAGAGAGCTTGATGTCGACCGTGTCGCCCTTGACGCGGAACTGCCCGGCTCCCAACTCGACCTCGGAGCGGCTGTAAAGGCCGTCGACAAGTCGGCGGAGAAAGGCGTTGCGCGATATTTTCTGACCGAGCTTGACGGTGACGACGCTCTGCGAGAAGTCGTCGGGGTTGCCCATACCGTAGATGCACGAGACGGATGACACCACTATTATGTCGCGCCGCCCGGACAGAAGCGAAGCCACTGTCGAGAGACGCAGCTTCTCTATCTGTTCGTTTATTGAGAGGTCCTTTTCTATATACTTATCGCTTGTCGGAATGTAGGCTTCCGGCTGATAGTAGTCATAGTAGCTGACAAAATACTGGACCGAATTTTCGGGAAAGAAGGTTTTCATCTCGCCGTATAGCTGTGCGGCGAGGGTCTTGTTATGGGAGAGTATGAGTGTAGGCCGTTTGACCTGTTGAATGACATTGGCCATCGTGAACGTCTTGCCGGAGCCGGTGACACCGAGCAGGGTCTGATGAGGCAGACCCTTGATGACGCCCTCCGAGAGTTCCGCGATAGCCTCCGGCTGGTCGCCGGTAGGATAATATTCAGAAGTAAGCTTAAAATCCATAACCCGCAAATTAAACAAAAAATCTCCAATTTGTAATTATTCAGTTCAAACGCTATTTCTTCAAGTCAAAAAACATAAATCTTGTTTCTAAAGGCTCATCATCACGGAGTCTAAGAAAATCACGTTCTTCTTCTTCAGATTTATAAAGGGTTTTAAATCCATTCCTTTCATAAAAATGAAGGGTACGTGGATTATTGTAGGCATCCACTACAAAGAATCTACATCCGGTTTTATTTTCGATTCGAAACCAATCCTTTAAAAAAGAGATGACTTGGCTTCCTACATTCCAACCCCTCTCTCTAAAGTCTCTTGACACTCCCAGACGACCTATAAGAACCGCTGGGTAATTCATTCCTCGTTTTGCGTTTGTTATACTTCTTTGAACACGGTTACGAGCAGAAGAGATTATGTCTTTAGCTTTAATGCTATCGTTAGCAAGTGTAACTAAAGCCAAAATTTTTGTAGGCTCCGGACGGTATAGCCACGCATACGTGCGACCCAGCAATTCCTTTTCATATAAAAACGCATCATGTTGGAAAAAATCATCAAGATCCTTGTCGTCACATTGAAAAGGATCGCAATAATCAGCCATCTCTATTGTAAATGGCCTTAATATTGCATCTTGCTCTATGACAAATGAGTCTGAGACTATCACTTCTTTGCTTTTGGAGGAAAAATGAAATTGCGAGATTTCCGTAAAAATTCAGCTATCTGAGCTTCACGTTCAGCAGAAAGATGGGGTGTTGGGAGTTTTCCGTTTTTTTCCGCTTCTTCGACAAAAGCCCGAGCTGATTCCCCAATAAGGACCGGGGAGGAGTTGATTGACATTGCCATATGTAGATTATTTATAGTGTTTATTTAATATAACGTAAAACGTGTAAATAAAGTGTGAAACAGTTTAGGCAATTGAATTTATTGGGGTTTGATGCTGCACGAGGATATCCCAAATGGTCGTGATTCAATTGATTTGATCTGCGGAGATTGATGTGACGAACATTGGTGTTTATTAAGGGATTTTTTGAAACGGGGTCTAAATTGGATTTGCCGGATTGAGAGATTTTTGTTAATTTTGCACATTAATCCAGAGTGACCTAAGGCCGCTCAGGATAACAATAACGAATGGAGGTTCTTTTGAAGCTCCTCAAAAATGTCAAAACTATGAGAAAGAACATTGTTGCCGGCAACTGGAAAATGAACACTACCCTTGAAGAGGGTGTGGAACTTGCAAACGAAGTTAACTCCGCCCTCAAGGAGACTCCCCATAACTGCGAGGTAGTGATCTGTGTACCCTTCACCCACCTCACTGCCGTTCACGGCGTAATCGACGCCGACGTACTCGGACTCGGTGCCGAAAACTGCAGCGAACACGAAAAAGGTGCCTATACCGGCGAGGTGTCCGCTCCTATGGTGAAGTCGACCGGCGCAACCCACGTCATCCTCGGTCACAGCGAACGTCGCCAGTACTTCGGCGAAAACAACGAACAGCTTCTCGCCAAGACCCGTCTCGCACTTGCCAACGGCCTGACACCCATCTTCTGTGTCGGCGAGGTTCTCGAAGAGAGGGAGAACGGAACATATAACGACGTGGTCGCTTCTCAGGTCGAGGCACTCTTCGAGCTTTCACCCGAGGACTTCTCGAAGATCGTACTCGCTTACGAACCCGTCTGGGCAATCGGCACAGGCAAGACCGCAACCGCAGACCAGGCTGAAGACATGCACGCACACATCCGCAAGGTCATCGAAGAAAAATACGGCAAGGAGATCGCCGATAACACCTCTATCCTCTACGGCGGTTCCTGCAAGCCCGACAACGCTAAGGAGCTCTTCTCGAAGTCCGACGTAGACGGTGGCCTCATCGGCGGAGCAGCCCTCAAGGCCGACTCCTTCATGGGTATCGTGAACGCTTTTAACTGATAAGTCACCAAAAGGAACGCAATGGGATTTATATCCAGACTCCCGCTCTTACTGACCCTGCTCGTCGCCCTCATCCCCTTGAGGACGATGGCGCAGAGTGAGTCCGCCCGGAATGTTGTCGAGAATATCGAGAGCGAGTCCGAGGGTTTCATCCTCATAGAGGCTCCGGAGGAGCTGCTCGACAGGCTGCTTGCCAATCCCGAAGAAAAAAAGTCTCATTCGACTTCCAAAAGCTATCAGACCACCGGCTACCGTATCCAGGTCTTCAGCGACGGACGCAACCAGCACTCGCTCGAAAACCGCGCGAAGGCCCGCGGGGCGGCAATCGTTTCCAAACTGCCGAAATATCGCGGCCAGGTTTACAGCTTCTCGAGCTCGCCTAACTGGTATACCCGTGTAGGCAACTTCAAGACACAGGCCGAGGCCAACCAGGCCCTGGCCGAGCTGAAACGCATGTTTCCGCAGTTCGCATCAGAGATGCGCGTCGTCAAGAGTAAAATATTCAATAACTAAGCAACTTAAGTAATGACCGATAAGGAAAGAGCGGACAAGATCGCGGAACACTATCGCGAGATACTGCTTCTGATTGGTGAAGATCCCTCGCGCGAGGGACTGCTTAAGACCCCGGCTCGTGCAGCCAAGGCACTTGTCGACATCACGCGGGGTTATCGCGAGGACCCTCTGGAGATTGCCCGTAAGGCTGTCTTCGAATACGAGGGCTCAAGGATGGTGATCGTCAAGGATATTGAATTCTATAGCATGTGTGAACACCATGTCCTTCCCTTCTTCGGGCGTGTGGCCGTGGGTTATCTCCCCAAAGGGAAGATGATAGGCCTCTCGAAACTCGCCAGAATCGTGGAAACGTTCGCACGCCGCCTGCAGGTACAGGAGCGCCTGACCGCCCAGGTCTGCAAGTTACTCTCCGAGGCAATGCCCAACGAAGGCGTCATCGTCATGTGTACCGCTGAACACCTGTGCATGAAAATGCGCGGAGTGGAGAAGCAGGACTCCTCAACGACCACCTACGACTATAACGGCCGGTTTGAGACCGACCCCACGCTCCGCGACGAGTTCCTCAAACTTGTCTCCAAGTAGTCAACCGTTTCCGGTAGAATAAATAATATCCGTGCCTTCAACCCAGCACGGATATTTTTATATTTTAAGTCCGGGTTGCAAACCCGCAGCAACAGGAAATAAAGTAATCCGTGCGGTAAACACCACACGGATTTCGTATTTCATTAGGGTATGATCAGATAATTTATTCTTTCTTGCGCATGTCTTTCGGGGTGACGAAACCGGAGGGACGCTTCTTGGTCGGGTCACAGGTCAGGCCGACTCCGAGCTTCTTGAAGATCTTGCGGTCTACCTCACCGAGCATCTCGGTCGAGTGCATCTCGCATCCGCGGAGCTCGGTCAGTTTCTCGAGCGCCTTGCGGCTGTTCTCGTCGGTGGGGGAGAGCACCGAGAGCGCGACGAGCACCTCGTCGGTATGAAGACGGGGATTGCGGCTCTTCAGGTAATCGGTCTTTGTATGCTGGATCGGCTCGATAAGCGTCTGCGGGATGAGCTTGGTGTCATGATCAATCCCGGCGAGGTATTTCAAGGCATTCAGAAGCAGCGCCGAGCTCGAGCCCAGCAGGTCGCCGGACTCGGCCGTGATGAGTGTGCCGTCATTGAGCTCGATGGCCGAGGCGTGCTTCTCCGACGTGTCCTGACGCGCACGTGCTGCCACGACGGCGCGGCGGTACTCCGGCGAGATGCGGGCCTGCTTCATCAGCAGCTTTATCTTGTTCACCTCCGACTCATTGTCGGCCCCTTCGGCAAAATGGCCGAGGGCGGTGAAGTAGCGGCGGATAATCTCCTGGCGGGAGGCCTCGGTGCAAGCCGCGTCATCGCTGATGCAGAAGCCGACCATGTTCACGCCCATGTCTGTCGGCGACTTATAGGGATTCTCACCGTAGATGCCCTCGAACAGGGCGTTGAGAACAGGGAAGATTTCGATGTCGCGGTTGTAGTTGATGGCGGTTTTTCCGTATGCCTCGAGGTGGAACGGGTCGATCATGTTCACATCGTTCAGGTCTGCCGTGGCAGCCTCGTATGCTATGTTGACGGCATGCTTCAGCGGGAGGCTCCAGACGGGGAATGTCTCGAACTTGGCATAGCCCGCCGTGACGCCACGGCTGTGCTCGTTATAGAGCTGGGAGAGGCAGACCGCCATCTTGCCGCTGCCGGGGCCGGGTGCGGTCACTATCACCAGCGGACGGGTCGTCTTGACATACTCGTTCTTGCCGAAACCCTCGTCAGAGGCAATCAGCGAGACGTTTGTGGGATAACCGTCGATGAGATAGTGGTAGTAGACCGGGATGCCGAGGTGCTCGAGCTTCTGGCGGTAGGCGTCGGCCGATTTCTGACCGTTGTAGTGGGTGACCACCACCGAGCCGACCATGAAGCCCCGCTTCATGAACTCCTCGCGGAGTCGGAGGACATCCATGTCGTAGGTGATGCCCAGGTCCTGGCGGACCTTGTTGCGCTCGATGTCTTCCGCGCTGATGACGATGATGATTTCGGTCTGGTCCTTCAGCTGGGCGAACATGCGCAGCTTGCTGTCAGGTTCAAAACCGGGGAGGACTCGACTGGCGTGATGGTCGTCGAAAAGCTTTCCTCCGAGCTCGAGATAGAGCTTGTTACCGAACTGAGCGATACGCTCCTTGATGTGTTCTGATTGGGTGATCAGATACTTTTGATTATCGAATCCGTATTTCATACGGGATGCAAATTTACGAAGATTTTATCGAACTCACAAGAATAATTAGATAAAATCAAAAAAAGGTTAATTAGAGGTTTTATTAATTCGCGCGGATTTTGTAACTTTGTAAATTGTTAAGTAACTCTTAAAAATTAGAAATACTTTATTTTTAGAATATTTTGAGATGGATTTGAATCTTTACCGAAGGAGTTTAGCGAGCTAAACGACTGAGGTCAAAGATTTAAAGACGCTCAAAAGATTCAAAAAGAAAGTGTTTCTCGAAACGACTTATGATATAAACTAATTTTTAAGAGTTACTTAAGGTCTCAACCTATAATGACGGTACCTCGAACGTATATAAGGTGTTTGGACCTGGAATAAAGTTTCAGAAGATGAAAACTAATGTAGCTGTGTTTTTCGGTGGCCGCTCCGTGGAGCACGAGATCTCGGTGATCTCCGCCCTTCAGGCCATCAACGCATTCAATAAGGATAAGTATAACATCATACCGGTATATATATCCAAGCAGGGAAAATGGTATACCGGCCCGGAGCTTCTCGACATCAAGAACTACCGGGATATGAAGGGGCTCATAGAACGCTGTGAGGAGGTTTACATGCGTCCGGTCTACGGCGACTACAACCTCTATCGCGTAAATGCCGGCGGCGGACTTTTCAAAAAGGCCAATCCCGTGGTCGAGCAGTTGCACGTAGCCCTTCCGGTCCTTCACGGCACCAACGGCGAGGACGGTATCTTCGAGGGTGTGCTGGAGACCATCGGCATTCCCTTTGCGGGATGCAACACCCTCTCGTCGGCCAACGGCATGGACAAGATTACCATGAAGATGATTCTCTCTTCGGAGGGTATTCCCGTGGTAGACTATACCTGGTTCACCGACAAACGCTGGCTCTCCCATCGTGACGAGATTATCGCGAAGGTAGAGGAGAAACTCGGCTACCCTGTTATCGTCAAGCCTGCCAACCTCGGTTCGAGCGTCGGTATCGGCAAGGCGGCAGACCGTGCGCAGCTGATTGAGCGCATCGACAATGCCTGCAAGTTCTCAAGCCGTATCATTGTCGAGCATGCGATAGAACAGCTTCAGGAAATAAACTGCTCCGTACTCGGTGATGCCGACGACAACAAGGCCTCGGTGCTCGAGGAGCCCATTAAGACCGGCGACATACTTTCATACGAAGACAAGTATTGCGGGGGCACAAAGACCAACGCCGGCATGCAGTCTTCAGACAAGCGCATTCCGGCCGACCTGCCGGAGGACGTGACCGAAAAGATGCGTCAGATGGCACGCGACACTTTCCGCGTTCTCCACTGTCACGGCGTCTCGCGTATTGACCTGATGCGCGACGGGAAGGACGGCGCGGTTTATGTCAATGAGATCAACACCATACCTGGCTCGCTCTCTTACTACCTCTGGGAGGCAACGGGCATACCGTTCGAGAAGCTGATGGACACGCTCATCGAGCTTGCGCTCCGCCGTCACCGCGAGGATGAACGCAAGAAGTTCAGCTATGACGCCAACATCTTCGCCATGGGCGGGGGCACGAAGGGCAAGACCGGTAAAAAGATGAAATTCTGAGCAGCTACCAGACCTCAAGCCGGAAAACCGGAATGATGAAGGGTTGAACGGTCTCAGGATATCATTTGAACGGTGACCGGAAAACATGTGGGGGAGGAGCTGATAAATGAAAAAAACAAAACACACCATATTAATAAAATGGCAAAAAAATTTACTGAATACTCAAAGCCTTTGAATCTGTCCGAGGTCAACAAGGAGGTCTTGAAGGAGTGGGACGCCCACTCGCTTTTCGAGGCTTCGATGACCGAGCGTGACGGATGTCCGACGTTCGTGTTTTATGAGGGTCCGCCGTCTGCAAACGGCATGCCCGGTATCCATCACGTAATGGCACGTACGATTAAGGATATCTTCTGCCGATACAAGACGATGAAGGGTTTCCACGTGAAGCGCAAAGCCGGCTGGGACACCCACGGACTCCCCGTTGAACTCGGAGTCGAGAAGAACCTCGGCATAACCAAAGAAGACATCGGCTCGAAGATTTCAGTATCCGAGTATAACGCCGCCTGTCGCCGCGAGGTGATGAAGTACACCAAGGAGTGGACCGACCTCACCCACAAGATGGGCTACTGGGTCGATCTCGACAACCCCTATATCACCTACGACAGCAAGTACATAGAGTCCGTGTGGTGGCTCCTGCGTCAGCTTTACGACAAGGGCTACCTCTACAAGGGCTACACCATCCAGCCCTACTCGCCGGCCGCCGGCACGGGCCTGAGCTCGCACGAGCTCAACCAGCCGGGCTGTTACCGTGACGTGAAGGACACGACGGCCACCGCTCTTTTCCGTATCCTCGACCCGAAGGAGGAGATGACCGGATGGGGCACGCCCATGTTCATGGCCTGGACGACCACTCCGTGGACACTCCCCTCGAACACGGCCCTCTGCGTGGGTCCCAAGTTCGACTATGTGGCCGTGCGCACCTTCAACCCCTATACGGCCGAGCCCATCACCGTCGTGCTCGCCGAGGTACTCGTGCCCTCTTATTTCAAGGCCGAGGGTGAGAACATGTCTTTTGACGAGTACAAGAAGGGTGACAAGGTTATCCCCTGGACAAAGGTTGGCAAGTGGACCGGCTCTGAGCTGGTCGGCATGCACTACGCCCAGCTGATGCCGTGGGTGAAGCCGTGTGAGAAGGTTGACGACTATTCGGCCCAGTGGATTGTGGACTACGCCGAAAAGAATCCCGAGAAGACCTTCCCGGTCGGTACCGACAAGTTTGTCGAGATGGCAGACAAGGCTTTCCGCGTAATCCCCGGCGACTATGTGACCACTGACGACGGCACCGGTATCGTACACATCGCTCCTACGTTCGGTGCCGACGACGCCAAGGTAGCGCGTCTGGCCGAGGTTCCGGGACTGTTCCTCGTCTCGAAGAAGGGTGAGCTGCGTCCGATGGTCGACCTTCAGGGCAAGTACTATCCCATCGATGAACTCGCACCCCTCTTTGTGGAGAAGTGCGTGAACGTTGAACTGTACTCCAAGCATGCAGGCGACTATGTAAAGAACGCTTACGACCCGAAGTTCAACGAGGGTGGAAAATATGACGAGGAGGCCGCAAACAAGGCCGAGGACCTGAACATCGTCCTCTGCATGGAGATGAAGCAGGCCGGCGAGGCTTTCCGCATCGAGAAGCACGTGCACAATTATCCCCACTGCTGGCGCACGGACAAGCCGGTCCTCTACTATCCCCTTGATTCGTGGTTTATCCGCTCCACTGCCGCGCGCGACAAGATGATGGAACTCAACGAGACCATCAAGTGGAAACCTGCTTCGACCGGAACGGGCCGCTTCGGCAAATGGCTGGAGAACATCCAGGACTGGAACCTCTCGCGCTCGCGCTACTGGGGCACTCCGCTGCCCATCTGGCGCACCGAGGATGGCCGCGAGGAAATCTGCATCGGCTCGTACGAGGAGCTGTCGCGCGAAATAGACCGCGCCGTCGAGGCGGGCGTGATGAAGGAGAATCCGCTGACCGCCAACGGCTTCAAACCCGGTGACCTGGCCAAGGAGAACTACGAGAAGATTGACGTGCACCGTCCGTATGTTGACGAAATCGTGCTCGTTTCTCCCTCAGGCAAACCTATGAAGCGCGAGGCCGATCTCATCGACGTGTGGTTCGACTCGGGTGCCATGCCCTACGCCCAGGCCCACTACCCCTTCGAGAACAAAGAGGCCCTGGACAGTCACGAGATCTATCCCGCCGACTTCATCGCCGAGGGCGTGGACCAGACTCGCGGTTGGTTCTATACTCTCCACGCAATCGCCTCGATGATTTTCGGCTCGGTGGCCTACAAGGCCGTTATCTCAAACGGAGCCGTACAAGAGGCGGTTCCTGAGGTACTGAAAGTATTGGGAAGATTCTGTGA
>CAZUAK010000021.1:0-3296 GCA_964618395.1 uncultured Sangeribacter sp. | reverse complement strand
CTCGGAAACGCCATTGACCCGTTCAACAACATCGAGAAGTTCGGTTCGGACCCCGTGCGCTGGTACATGATCTCCAACTCCTCTCCATGGGACAACCTCAAGTATGACGAAAACGGAGTCGCCGAGATGAGCCGCAAGTTCTTCTCGACCATCTCCAATACATATAAGTTCTTCGCCCAGTATGCCAACCTCGACGGTTTCGAGGGCACTGAACCGCAGGTTCCCGTGAACGAGCGTCCGGAAATCGACCGGTGGATTCTGTCGCTGCTCAACTCCCTTATACTGGAGGTGGAGAACGCCCTTGAGGATTACGAACCCACCAAGGCCGCTCGTGCCATGGAGAGTTTCGTCGACGACCTCTCCAACTGGTATGTGCGCCTCAACCGCAAACGCTTCTGGACGGGCGAGATGAGCGCCGACAAGCTCTCGGCTTACCAGACACTCTACACCTGTCTGCTGACGCTCTCGAAGCTGATGGCCCCCATCGCGCCGTTCTATGCCGACCGTCTGTATATCGACCTGACAGCTCCGACCCGAGAGGAGGGAGGCTACGCTTCGGTTCACCTTGCGCGGTTCCCCGAGGCTGACAAGTCTCTCATCTCTCCCGAACTGGAGGAGCGTCAGAGCCTTGCTAAGGCGGTTACGACCAACGTTCTCGGTCTGCGCCGAAAGGAGAACCTGAAGGTTCGTCAGCCGCTGCAGACCCTGCTGCTCCCGGCCTGTGACGCACATCAGAAGGAGGCTTATGAGGCAGTGAAAGACCTTATCGCCAACGAGGTGAACGTCAAGGAGGTCAAGATCGTCTCTAACGAGGAGTCCGGCCTCAAGAAGCGCGTGAAGGCTGACTTCAAGAAACTCGGCCCGAAGTATGGCAAGATCATGAAAGATCTCGGCAAGGCAATCACCGCGATGACCGCCGAGGAGATTGCGGAGCTGGAGTCTAACCGCCAGTTTGTCTTCAAGTCGCTTCCCGGCGAGCCGGTGGTGACCACGGACGATGTTGAAATCATCACCGAGGATGTTCCGGGATGGACGTCGGCCTCTGACGGCAATGTCACCGTAGCACTCGACATCAACGTGACGCCCGAGCTGAAGCGCGAGGGTCTCGCACGCGAGCTGGTCAACCGTATCCAGAATATCCGTAAGGAGAAGGACTTCAATGTGACCGACCGCATCAATGTCGTCATCGAGGACAAGGCCGGTGTGGGCGACGCCCTCAACGCCTTCCACGATTACATCGCCGGTCAGGTGCTCGCCACCTCTCTTATTGCAGGCGACAACTTTGTGGAGCCGACCGAAATCGACATCGACGGCGTTCCGGTAAAGGTTAGCGTCGTCAAGGCATGATCTCCATTGAGAACGTGAAAATACTGTGAATCTGAACAATCAACCTGAAAAGGCGAGCCGATCAGTCATTTCGACCGGTTGGCTCGTCACATTTATAATACTCGCCGTCATCATCGCCGACCAGGCCCTGAAGATTTACGTCAAGACCTCTTTCTATTTCGGGGAGTCTTACGAGATTTTTCCGTGGTTCGAGCTGAAGTTCATCGAGAACAACGGCATGGCGTTCGGGATGGAACTGTGGTCCAAGCTGGCTCTTACCTTCGGGCGAATCGCCGTCGTGGCCGCGCTGATCTGGTTTGTCTGCAAGTGGCTCAAGGCCGGGGCGGCCGACAGTGCGAAGCGGCTCAAGCGGGGCTACATGGTGGCCATGGCTCTCATCATAGCCGGGGCCGCGGGCAACATCTTTGACTGTGTCCTCTACGGTGAAATCTTCAACAATCCCATGCCTCCGGAGACGGCTTCGTTCGTGCCGTTGGGCGAGGGTTACTCGACCTGGTTCGAGGGCCGCGTGGTGGACATGCTCTATTTCCCCATCTGTTCGTGGACCTGGCCGGAGTGGGTGCCGGGTGTCGGCGGTCAGCCGTATGAATTTTTCCAGTATATCTTCAACCTCGCCGACTCTTCCATCTGTATCGGCGTGGGTCTGTTGATTTTCTTTTATTCTGACGAGGCTTCGCGTGCCTTCACCATGCTGGGCAGGAAGGAGGGCGCAGGCTCGGACAATGCGAATGAAAAGAACGCGTAGAATATTGTTTACACTCGCCTTTCAGGCGGTCGTTATTCTGCCCCTCACGGGCTGTGGCGATCGCCCGAAAGACATATTGTCTGAAAAGGAGGTAGTCAATATCCTGACGGACATGAGGATTGCGGAGGCGGCGTTCGACACGGGGCAGGGGAGCGAGACCGGTTTCCCTTCCAAGACCGCGGCTCAGCGCGGTGTCTTGGCGAAATATGGCGTGACGCCTGAGGAGTACAAGAGGACCATGGAGTGGTATGGACGCAACCTTGACCAATATCACAAGTTATGGAAAGATGTCGACAAGAAGATTGACCGGAAGATTGCGGCGGTTGATCCTAACGATGCACCCTCTGTCAATAAAGAGAACGACGTGTGGCCTTATCCGGACCATCTTATCTTTACGCCGGGGATGCTGTCAGACGGTTTAACCTTTTCCATTCCAGACCCGGCTATAGACAAGGGGGGATATGTCGAATGGAAGATGAAGACGGCCGATACGTTTACGGGCCTTTCGGTGCTTTTGGGAGTGGACTATGACAATGGCGAGACCTCCTACATCAGCCGCATGCCCTCCGGTTTCCAAGACGTGAACCTTCGTTTGCAAAGTGACACGGCGCACGTAGTCAAGCGCCTCTTCGGCTACGTAAGGCCGACGACGCGCCTCGAAAAGGTCCTGACGATAGACTCGCTGACGCTCGTCAAGATGCCCTACGACAGCACCGAATACTACCGCATCTCCTCCCAGGTCACCCTCCGACCCTAACGGATCCCTCCACGTACCACCTGTTTTCGTCCATCTCTTGAATTACCGATAAATTGTAGGCACATCCCTTTGGGATGTTCACACGAGTAAGCATTACGAGTCATATACGAGTTTAAACCGATAAATTGAAGGTAAGTACCTACAGTTTATCGGTATTATAATTGTTTAATCTGGACTGAAAATGAGGTAAAACCACTAATAATTAACTGAATAAGAAAAAAGAAGATACGGAACTTGGTCCGGGCACTGCCGTGCCCGGTGTGGCGGAACTGGCGGAAACTCGCGGAACTTTTTTTTCTATCTTATCGGATTCGGACGCATACGCTGTCGCGGCAGGCCGCGACCCTACATTCAGCCTCGTTCGCCCGGATCCGAGCGGAACCTCCCGTAATGCCATCACGAACATAGTCCTCACCGATAAAGCATTGTAGCGCAGGCTTCCAGCCT
>CAZUAK010000020.1:20705-22634 GCA_964618395.1 uncultured Sangeribacter sp. | reverse complement strand
CCAGCAGATTTACAGTCTGCCCCATTTGGCCACTCTGGTATTCGCCCTTTTGCGGGTGCAAAGTTAATACAAATTTTTTATCCGGCCAAATGTTTTTCCCAAATATTTTACATTAATCGAAAATTATTTGGCCGGAATGAAAAACCTTTTCTTGGCCTCCGCGTTTTAACACTGAGAATTTCATCACGCTCCCAGTGTGGATTGAGGCGGGTCAGAAGCCGGCTGCATATCTCCGGGTCAGCGCCTGTTCTCAACACCGCCAAAAACAAAAACTAAAGAACATCACCAATCATACACATCACCCCCCTTAATCTCAAAGTACTATGAAAGACATTCTTGATAAACTCGCCGGAGCCCTTGGTGCTGTTTTCGGGCCCGCACCCCAGCCGGTTCCCGTTAGGGTCCGCTCAGGCAACGCCGGTTTCCCGCAGCGCTGAGGCGACCCCTTTAGAAACCGGACTGAACCGGACTGAACCGGGTTGGCCCCCGTTGACCCTCAGCCGCCGACAGAGTCGGTGACAACCACGGGCTTGCGGAACACCTTCTCCAGAAGGTGACGCAGATTCTCCGCTCCCTCGCGCCGTGCACGCGCTATCGTACCGTCTTTGTGAAGGCGCCGGACGGTATGTTCCCTTATCCGACTTTTAACCACATTTTCTTCCTCTGCACTGAGCCGACTGCTTTTCAGAAAGCCCAGCGTGGAGATATTTTTTGTATCGACGACGCGCCACGAGTCCGGCGCGGTCGACTCATAAATCTCAACTATTTCGCGCGGAAGAGTGACGCGCACCGTGTCGCCGACCGTGTCGGCCCGCAAGCCCTCGATGTCGAACGATATCGAACCGCTCTGCTTTTGAATGCCGAAAATCACCTTGTTGTTGATGGTGTCGAGCACCGGCACCTCCGAGTAGATATCTACCGAGCAGAGCCGCACGTATGACTCGATGTTGTGGATGTGTCCCGGCGAGACCTCCACCTTCGGCTCCGGCTTGGGGCGGAACTTTATCGCGCAGACAATCGCGATGATTATGGCGGCCGTGATGCCTAACGGCCAGGCTATCTGTTTGATTAAATATTTCACGTTTTTATTGATAATATTGAGACTTATATGGTTAGGTGAACAAGCCGAAGGCATGTCCCTACAATTTACTGGTGATTAACCTGTTGTGTGAACGTCCCGAAGGAATGTCCCTACAATTTATCGGAGAGTAATCGGGGATAAAATTTATCGGAGATTAATCTGTCGGGGTTATTTGAAATCGACTGTGGCGGTATAGCCGCTTTCCTCAAACAGGGTCTCGAAATATCGGCGTGCCTTACGCTCGGCCGCCTCGGTCAGGTGTTCGCGGAAGGTCGGGTTCTTCTCCACCTCGGTGACGAACGAGCGGTTGGCCTGCTCCTTCATCGCCGCCCTCTCTTTCGAGTCTATCTCCGAGCGGAGGAGTCCGATGTTTTCATACTCGAGGTTCATGGTCATGTCGCGCCCCGTCACCTCGGTCCGTATCGGAGGGAGCAGGATATAAACGGTGTTGTCCTCCTCGTTGAGTTCGATGTCCTCCGGGCGAAGGTCGCTCATGTCGATATATGCCCGAAGGTAAGAGTCGTAAGAATAGACCGCGATGCGCTTGCCGACCTTATACCACTCCGAGTCCTCGAGCTTGGCCGTCTTGGTCACGCTGAGCGTGGCGAAGACCAGCTTGTCGACCGACTTCAGCTCCTGATAGAGTTCGGTGCGCACAGCGTTGCTGTCGGCCTTGGGTGTCTCCTCCTTCTTTGCGCAGGCCCCGAGAAGAAGCAGGCCCGCTAAAACTACAATGGAATTTTTCATACGATTGTATTTGGTTTATAAACGAAAGTCCGTATCTCTTTGGTATCTTATTGACACCGCGAAGATACGGACTCTGTAAACCGCAGAAATGTTATTTTGGA
>CAZUAK010000020.1:0-20605 GCA_964618395.1 uncultured Sangeribacter sp. | reverse complement strand
ATCAGCGCACGAGGATCTTCTCGGCCTTCACGCCGGTGACCTTGATGTAGAGGCCCGGAGCGGAGGGAAGTTCGCGCAGAAGGCGGCCCTGAAGGTCGAAGAACATGACGGGTGCGTCGAAGTCTGTGCCTACTGTCTCGACCACTTCGGTGCCTGCCGGCTCATAGACGTAGAGCGTGACGCTCTCCTGGTTTGAGGTATAGGGGACGAAGCGCGGTGAACTCGTGTTGAACTGGAGCGTGCCCTGGCTGCCGAAGTCGATGACGCTCGACTCCTCGTTGAAGGTCACAGTCACCGGCGATACGGCGTTGCTGATGACCATCTGACGGGCGTTTTTGGAGTAGAGCTCGCCGATGCGCTTGCCGGCGATGTCGCTGACCGTAACGGCATACTCGTCGGGTGCGTAAACCTGGGTGTCAAGGAAGACGTTGGCTGGAGTGAACGAGAGGATGGCGGCCTTCTCGGGGATGGAGCGGACGGTACCGTCACTGACAGTGACCGTTCCGGCCGAGAGGACATACTTGTTGCTCGAAGAGGAGTCGCCCGTGATGCTCATGATATTGAAGGTCTTGTTGCTGACAAGGATGTAGAACGTGTCTTCCGAGAGCTCGTCATTCTCATTTACGGCGCGCCATGTGGCATCCTTATAGTCGGTGACCTCGGGGTCCTTGGCGGTGAGGACAAGCTTGGAGACGGCGGAGTTCAGCGTCAGCCCGTCTACGTCCCAGCTGCTCCGGGCCTCGACGGTCATGGTCTGGCCAGAGGCGGTTGCCTTCCCGATGCGGATGCCGTCGGTATACGGAATCCAGTCGCCGCCGTCAATGCGGTAGAAAGTCGAGGAATTGGACTGCACGGACAGAGTCAGTGTGAAGGCATCCCACCAGCGGCCCGAATAGGTGTCGAACTCGGTCAGCTCATAGTCGCCGAACGAGGGAGCGGAGGGACGGTTGACCGGAACGGGGTCCTTGAGGCCGGAGGCGGAGAAGGCCTCGCCCTTCTTGTCACCCCATACATATCGGGCCAGCGAGGGGATATCGATATAGGGGTTGCGGTTTCCCTGCAGGCCGTAGATGGCCTCGTTGCGGGCCAGCTCCTCAGAGTCTACCGGGTCATTCTCCGCCCAGTCGAGCAGCATCTTCACCGCCCACTCCTGAAGGGTGGGATAGGCCCAGTCATCGGGCATATACATCCAGGCCGTCTCCTCGTCCCAGTCCAGCGCGTCGTATGTCGTGAAGACGTAGAAGTAAGCGCGGGCAAAGTCTCCCTTATAGCGGTCGGCGGGCTCGAAGACGGTCTTCGCGCCGCCGCCGGTGAAGGCGTTCGGCGAGCCGAGGGTAGTCAGGCCGTTTGTCCAGCTGACAGACGAGATTTCGCCCAACGGCCAGTTTGACTTGCGGTTGTTCGCGCTCGGGTTGGAGGGGTTGAGGTGGAAGAGGTCCTGATAGGCATCGTTGACGGTGCCACCCCACCAGGACTTGGGGACAGAGTGCTCGATGTTGAGCGAACCGTGGCCAGTTGCGACCCAGACAATCTCGTTGCTGTACATGTCGCGCCACGCGAGGCGTCCGTCGACCATGATGGCGTCGGTCAGCTCGAAGGCGTTCCAGGTGTCCTCGCCATACTTGATGACGGTGTGACCGGCCGCCAGCGACTTTGCGGCCTCCTTGAGGTCCGCGGCCTTCTTGCCGTTCAGGACGTTATAGTATCCCGCCGGTATCGCGGCCGAGGCGGTCAGCGCGGCTGAAAATAATATTAGTGAAAGTGTTTTCTTCATGATTGTGTTTCTATCGGTGTTGCTTGGAGAGTGGGTGATGGTTTCTCTCACTCCCGTCGGGGAAGCTATGTCAGAGGAGGATTTTCTGGTGCTTGCCCGAGGGGGTGACGATGAGGTATATTCCGCGCGAGGGGAGGGTGATGATGTCGCCGTTGACCACGGTGCGCTCGACAATCTTGCGTCCGTGGAGGTCGAAGATGAGCACCTCCGTCTCGGTTTCGGACGTCACGACAGTGACGGCTCCGTTATAGACCACGAAGCGGGTGTCGCCTTCGGCGGCCTCGCTGACCGAGGTGTCGGCCGCGACGATGATTTCGTTAGACGGTTCGGAGACAAGGCCGAGCCTCACGCTGCTGACGGTGTATGATTCGCCCACGCCCGTCTCCCTCCCCTCGATGAGGGTGGAGTTGACGTTAGACTGTATGATCTCTGTCTCCTCGCCGTCGGCCGTGTAGCGGGTGCGGTTAAGGATGTAGTAGTCGACCACTTCGGGAGCGTATCCCCAGTTGGCGACATACGAGTCAGGGGTTATGTCTGTCGCCGGCAAGGCGGTCAGTCGGCTGAGCACCGGCACTTCGCAACCCTCGCCGATGAGCTTCACGCGGACGCTCTGCCCGTCGGGCAGCCCGCCGTCATAGAGGGCGAGGTAGGCGGTGTGTTCGCCGGTGCTCGCGGGGGTGAAATATATCTGGAGGAGGTATGTAGCGCCGGTGTTTATATTGGTGTTGGGGATGGCGTTGGTCTCCACCTTGAACATGGACTTGTCGGCCCCCATGACGGTCACCGTCAGGGCCGAGGTGAGGTTTGAGCCGGCCACCTCAAGGGCCGACGAGACGGTATAGCCCACGGCTGCCTGGCCGAAGTCGAGGGCCATGCCGTTGACCGGACGTGTCAGTTCCGGGTCACCGGTGACGGGAGGCGGGAGCGTCGAGCCCTGCTGCTCGATATAGAAGGCCTGGTTTGTGCGCAGTCCCCAGATATACTCGGCCAGTTCGGGAAAGTCGATGAAGGGATTGCGGTTTCCCTGCTTGCGCTCGACGGCGTTGTTGCGGTCTATCTCCTTTTGAGAGACCGGGTCCTGGCGCGCCCACTGGAGGAGCATGTTGTAGGCCCACTCGCGCAGCGTCGGCCACGAAGAACCCTTCATGAACATCCATCCGTAAGCCCAGGGGAGGTCGTCATAGACCGTCGCCATATAGAATATAGTGCGGGCGAAGTCTCCCTTGTACTCGTCTCCCGGCTCGAAGGCCATGGGGGCGGAGCCGCCGTAGCCGTTCACCGGCTGGCCGACTTTCGTCAGGCCGTTGTCGAACGTGGCAGAGCGCACCGGCGCGAAGGGATAGTTGGACTTGGCCATGTTTGCCTGCGCGTCCGAGGGATAGAGGTTCCACAGGTCGGTATACGCCGGGGTGTACTCGACGTCATTGTTCTTCTTCCACCACGACTTCGGGATGGAGTGCTCGCGCTGCATCTTGTTGCCCGAGAAGCTCTGGAAGGCGGTCTGGTTGTTGCGGATGAGGTAGATGTTGTTGCTGTACATCTCCCACCATCTCAGCTGGCCGTCATAGCGTTCGGGATAGACGTCGGTGTCTATCCACTCGCCCGGCAGGCCGTAATAGTCGAGGCGGACGTGGTCCGAGACACAGCGCTTGACGGCGGCTTTGAGCTGCTCCTTGCTCAGGCCGTCCATTGCGTCGTAGTATCCGTCGCCATATCCCTCGCCGAGAGCGCCCGGAGCGTTCGAGAGCGCCGCGGCCGCCAGCAAAATCAAAGAGTAGAATTTCGTCATAGAATATATCTTCAAAGTCAATCTGAAGACGGCCCGGAGTCCCCTCGGTGTTTCGGGGAATCTCCGGGCCGGACTTTATGAGTGGTGATGAGGTGTTACTTCAGACCGGAGACCTTGAGGTTCTTTATCTCCCAGGTGTCCGCGCCTGCGGTGCTCGAGCCGTATTTAAAGGCAATCTGGATTTTCTTGCCCTCAAACTCCTCGAGAGAGATGCTGCCGCTCGAGACGAAGGTCCATGCGCCGGCCGCGGGCCAGTTGGGGATGTCGAGCTCGGTCCATTCGGTCGTGCCGACCTCGCGGACACAGAAGCCGCAGAGGTCGCGCAGCGTGGTCTGGAACTTGGCGGCGTGCTCGAAGGATACCGTCGGGCTGAAGATGTCGGTCAGGTCAATTTCGGGAGACACGGCATAGCTCAGAGAGGCCTTTGCCGAGCCGCCGATATAGGCCGAGCCGTTGAGGTAGTTGCCGTATGAGGATGTCTTCCACTGCCAGACGTAGCTTCCGCCCTGGGGCATGGTCACGTTGTCGAACACCCAGCCCGAAGCGTTGGCGGCGAGGCTCTCGTAGACGAGGACCTCCTCGCGGATGACGAGGCCTTCGAGGTCGAAGTCAGCCAGCGTGCCGTTGCTCTCGGCCACGCCGGGCATACGGAAGTATCCGGTCAGCTCACCGCGGACTTTCAGGGTCTTGCCGAGGTTTGAGGGGTTGCGCTCAAGGTTGACATACGAGCGGAGGTCGGTACCCTGCGGGAGTGCGACCACGACACACTTGGTCCAGTCGCGCTCGGAGGCTGAGGCGGCGATGACCACGTTGTTGGCGATATGGTCAGTGGCGGTGAAGTTGATGTCCTCGTTCGAGGTCACGGCCGAAACGCCGGGGACTACGGAGCCGACGATGTAGCCCTGAACCCATCTCTTCTTGCCCATGTTCTGGTTGTTGATGGCCTCGGCCACGGTGTAGGGCTGCTCGTAAGAGCCGGAGGTCTCGAAGACAACGTCATCGAGGTTGCGGATAAGGAGTTGCCAGCCGGGGATGAGGGCGGTGTCCGAACCGTAGGCCGAGCCGTCGCCGTACCATGAGAGGATACCGCTCACGTTGCCTGTGCCGGCGGGGAGCTCGACGTTATAGAAGTTGGCGTAGCCGGAGTTGCGGACCGTTATCTTCTCGGTTGCGGTCTCGTTCTGGATATAGCGGTTCACTGACTCCTGGAAGGGGGCGTAGGTGATGCCGTCATAGGGGCGGAGCCACTCGACGTCGCGGATTTCGACGAGCTGCGACATCAGCAGGATGCACTCCTCGCTGAGGGCGGTGACGTTGCGCAGTTCGTCGGGCGTCATCACGATCTTATACATGCAGGTCGAGGGATAGTCCTCGCCATACTCCACGAGCTCGACGTCCGTCTTGGGGAAGCCGTTCATCTCGGTGTGGCTGTAGAAGATGTCGAAGTCGATGAAGGTCAGCTGGTCGACTCCGTTGTAGGGGTCGCCGAGCCATCCCACCTGAAGCAGGTTGTTGTACTTGCCGACCCACATTCCGGTCAGGTCGATGACCAGCTCCTGGCCGACGTGCCAGTAGTTGTAGAGCGAGGCGCGGTTGATGGAGAATGTCAGCGCCGCCGTCTCGTCCTGGATGACGAGGGCCTTGTAGATGTTGCCCGATGCGTCAGACGAGATTACGCGTCCGTGGATGATGTAGTGTTCGCCGTTCTCCTTCTCGGGGATGAGCAGGGCGTTGTCGTTCATGAACTCGGTCTTGAACTCGGCGATGGTGGTGTTGGGAGTCATCGTGGCCACCGGAGCGACGACTTCGGGATTGTCGAACTCGTTCTGACACGATGTCAGGGCGGAGGTCAATCCGAACAACGCGACCGTAGCCAACAGTGATTTATAGAGTTTCATTTGTTGCTTGGTGTTGAAAGGTTAGATTACTGAATGACCTCGCCGACAAATTTCCACAGGGTCGGATTGGTGCCCTTTCCGGCAGACTTGTAAGCGCCGAACGAGCCGTACTGCGCGCTGTATCCGAGAGTGGCTGTCTTGCCCGGCAGGCAGTCGTTAGAGATGATGAACGCGCCGTCAGCGCCCGGGACGATGTTCCAGTATATGGTCTCGTCATTGTTGGTCACGAGGGTTTCGTAGCCGTCCTGGATGCCGAGCTTCTTGCCCTTCGAGGTGGTGAGGGTCCAGCCCTTATCGGTCTCGGTCAGGGTGTAGGCGGCTTCCATAGAGGGCATCATCATCTGGCCCTCCTCGACGGTCACGTCGGAGACTGAGAGCCAGCCGTAGTTGGCGGTCATGCAGACAGCGGCCTTGGTGCCGTCGCCCACGATGAGGTATTTCTCGCCCGATACTACAGTCGTGGCCTGCTCGAAGACATACTGCTTCTTGGGAGCCTCCACTTCGGGGGCGTCGCCGATGTTGACGTTGTCAAGACAGTAGGTCGCCGAGTTGTCGCTGCCACCCTTTTCAGAATAGTAGCGCCAGCCGATATATACGGTTCCGGTGAACTCGGAGAGGTCGATGTCGCCGCTCTCCACCCATGAGGTGTAGGGGTTGCCAGAGCCCTTGGCGATGGCCGCGTCGAGCTTGGTCAGTTCGGCCACTGTCGGATCGTTGGAGCCGCTGAGGACATAGACCTCGAGGTCTGAGGTCGAGATGTAATAACCGACCTGAGTCTTGAAGGTCAGGGTCTTTGTCTCCATGGCGTCCATGTCGATGGCCGGGGTGATGAGCCAGTTGACATACGGGCCGCCGTTGGCGTCGCCCTGGTATGCCGAGACGGTGGCGTAGTTCTGGCCGCTGTAGTTCTTGATATACCAGCCGCTCAGTGTGCCCTGTTCGTTGAAGACCTTCCAGTAGCGGTCGGTATAGTAGGAGATGGACGAGTTGGAGTCGAAGTTCTCCCAGAGCTGGGCGACGGGCGAGCCGTCACCGATGGGCTCCTCGTATGTGCCTTTCGGGCCATACTCGAAGGCCGAGGTGGTCTTGATGCCGTATATGCCGCAGTACTTCACGCCGAGCTCACCCTTGAGGGTGACCTCCTTGCCGAGGTTGTCGGGGTTAGACTGGAGGTTGAGGGCGTCGCGGATGCCGCCCGAGGGGAGCTGGACGGAGACCATATAGTCCTTGTCGGCCAACGTGGCGTCCGGAGAGGCGGCGAGCACCATGTTCGTGGCCGAGGCGTTGGCGTCGGCGTTGAGCATGATGGCGTTGCCGTTGTCGGTGTCGATCCAGCCCACGATATAGCCGTTTACCCAAGCTTCGGAACGTCCCGGGATTGTGGCTCCCGTAGAGGCCTGGGGGACAGTCATCGGGTCGTCCCACGTGCCTGTTCCTATCTTGTCCACGCCACCGGGATAGACGATGGGGGGCAGTTCCTTCCCGCCGACACATGACACCGCGAACGCTGCCAGCACCGGAAGGAGTATTGAGAATATCTTGTGTTTCTTCATTTCTTTCTTGACTTAAAAAATGGTTTCTCAGATTCGTTTCAGGCCATCAGAAGCGTATTCCCACATTGAAGAACACCTTGATGCCCTGCGCGTAAGAGACACGGTTGGGATACTTGTTGATGTTGTAGTCAACATAGTCGAGTTTGTTCTGCTGATATCCGCTCATCTGGATGTTGCGGTTGTTGAGCAGGTTCGACACGTTGAGGTTGAAGTTGAGCGAGCCCCAGCGGAAGTAAATCATCTTGCCGATAGAGGCGTTCATCACGAAGACATCCTTCAGGCGGTCCTGGTGGGCGACGCGGCGCTGCTCTGCGCGGTATTCCTCCTCGGTGGTGGCGTATTTCCACAGGCCGGGGAGTTCCTCGTGGCGGACATAGGCGACGCTGTAGTAGTTCTCGTCCATGAAGTTTGCGTTCACCTCGAAGAACCACTGGTTGATGTTATACTTCAGCGCCACTGAGTATGCCTGCTGGGGGGCGTTGCCGATATAGTAGTTCTTGAGGAACACCTGGCGGGTGACGTCTTCCTGGGTTCCGTTCTCGTATGAGCGGGTGCCCCAGGGGTTGTTCTTGTACTGGTAGCGTGAGAAGGTGCCGGCGAACGTCGCGCTCAGTCCGGTGCAGATCTTCACCTCGGCGCCGAGGGTGATGCCCTTGTACTCGGTCGTCATCCCGTGGAGGGTGTAGTTCATGAACGACTTGAGGTCGTAGTCATAGAATCCGGTGTGTTCCATGCCGTCCCACATCTTGGTGTAGAAGCCGGTGATGCTTCCGCGGAACGAGGGGAAGTTCCAGGTGTAGGAGAGGTCTCCGGAGAAGAACTTCTGGCTTTCGATCTTGCCCTCGCGGTTATAGGCTGCGTCGTCCTTTGTGCGTGAGGAGACATAGATGTCATAAGGCAGCGGGTTGCGCGAGCCCCCTTCGGCGTGGAGCGAGAAGTAGTTTCGGCCGTCGAGCTTGTAGGTGAGGCCGAGCTTGCCGGCGGCGTTGAAGAAGTTGTGGAACTTGCCGTCGCCGTATGAGTTCTCGGGGTTGCGGCCGTTCTGCATGTTGCCGTGGCGGCGGTATCCGGTATAGGAGGCGTTCAGGCCGTAGAAGAGGTCCCAGTGGTCGGTGGTTATCTGGTCCTGGGCCCAGAGGTTTGTGCGGACGTAGCGGATGTTGTAGTCGTATCCGTAGGTGTCACCCTCCTTCACGCGGCGGTTGGGGTTGCGCAGGTCATTCTGCATCTTGTCCTGTTCCTGGATGCCGAAGTCGCGCTCGGAGTACGTGTCCACGTCGAGCCAGTATTCGGCGCCGAGCAGGTCGTCGACGGTCTTGAAGTAGTGCGCGTCAGAGTAGTTGATGCCCACTCCGGCCTGGAGTGCGTTGTGGGCCGAGATACGGTGGTTGAGATAGGAGTTGAGCATGTAGGATGTCACATTGCTGTGGTCCTTCTCGAGGATGGTGGCGGCGTTTCCGAGCAGCTCGGGGTTGCGGTCGTTGCTGGTGCGGTTGAGCCAGTTGTTCTGATAGATCTGGTTCCAGTCAATCTGAGTGACCGTGGGGTCCTCGTTCTTCCAGTACTCGGTCATCCTCTCATACTGGCTCATCTGGGCCTCCCAGAGGACAGAGCCTTCTTCCGCGTCGGGATAGAAGTATGAGGGCATCTTGGAGTAGTAGTCCGGGTCGGGGTTGTTTCCGGTATAGTCGAGGCGGGTGCGGGCGTAGGCGTTGTGGCGGAAGCCGAAGGCGGTGTTGAGCATGGTGCCCATCTTGGGCTTCCAGATCCAGTTGAGGGTCACGGAGGGGTCGAAGGTCTCGGTCACGCGCGAGGAGCGGCGTTTGCCGTTGAACCAGCCCCAAGAGGGGTTGTAGAGGTTGTCGCCCGTGAGCTCATAAGCCTCCATGACGGAGGCGCGGCCGGTTGCGCGCTGTGTCGGCGCACCCCAGGTCGAGAGGTTGAGGCTGTGGTGGGTGTTGAAGATTTTCTGGACCGAGAAGGCGTAGCCGAACGAGTTGTAGAACGTGCCGGGGATGACGCCCTTGTCGGCATAGCGGCCGATGACGGAGCCGGAGAAGGCCCAGCCGTGGCGGTTGACGCCGCTCGAGAACTGTGCCAGCGCGCGGAGCATGTAGGCGCCGTTCTGGTAGCTGATGTTTCCGCGGAAGCCCGGAGCGTACTCACCGGCATAGGTGGTGTTGTTTGTAGAGCCGTTGAGCGAGCCGAAGCCGTAGGCGGCGGCGTCCATGCCCAGGGTGGTCGTGCGGTTGCGGAACGCCGACGAGGTCATGCCTCCCAGCGAGCTGTAGGAGAACTGGCCGCGCATCGGGTCGGAGAAGTCGATGCCGTTGATATAGCCCGTGGTCCACTTGTTGTCCAGGCCGCGGGTCTTGTAGTAGACGACGCTGAAGTTGTAGTTCGAGGTCTGATAGAAGATGTCGTCGGTCGCGCCCTGGATGGTGCCGACGTTCTGGGAGAGGCCCTCGTCTTCATTGATCTGTTCCTCGTCAAAGATGAACTCGTTAGAGTCGTAAGCATCAAGGAAGCCGGACTCCTTCATCTTGATGTCGCCGATGTTGAGCATGACGTTCTCGGTGAGCGTCACGTCGACGAAACCTTCAGTGTAGCCGTAGGCGACGATCCGGAGCATGTCCGGACCGGGGGCGGCGTTCGGTATGATAAACGAGCCGTCGGTCGTGGTCGTCACGAAGATGGCCTGGTCGCGAAGCATAACGTTCGCGTCGGAGAGCGGCTTGCCGGTCACCGCGTCTACCACTGTGCCCTTGAGTCCGGTCTCGGCCAGCATCGGCAGAGTCAGACACAGAAAGCCCAGCAGTGCTGTCAGATGTTTTCGCATTATGATTTGGTTGGTTTGAAATTAAGCAACTCTTTAAGTAACTCTTAAAAATTAGTTTATATCATAAGTCGTTTGGAGAAACACTTTCTTTTTGAATCTTTTGAGCGTCTTTAAATCTTTGACCTCAGTCGTTTAGCTCGCTAAACTCCTTCGGTAAAGATTCAAATCCATCTCAAAATATTCTAAAAATAAAGTATTTCTAATTTTTAAGAGTTACTTATCAACTCTTAAAGAAGCGTTTCTGACCTTTTTAAGGGTTGACTACTTGTTTGATAGGCAGTTTTTATTTTTCTACTTCCTGGATGAGGAAAATCTCGGTGGGGAAGTGGTCTGAGTATCCGCCGCTCCATGCGCCGCCGGAGAATGTGCGCCAGGGGTAGCCCTTATACTGGCCGTCGCTCTGCTTGAGGAAGTCGAAGTTCAGTACCTTGGCGTCATAGTATTCCAGGCCGGCAGCCCCCGAGACGAGGTTGTAGTTGACGATGATCTGGTCGAAGAGGTCCCAGCCGCCGCGGTAGATATAGGAGCCGATACCCTTTTCGAGCATTCTCCAGAAGGGATTGTAGAGGCCCCCGGGCTTGCACTGGTCTTTTTTCTTGACGGCGCCGAGGACTACGGAGCAGCTCTTGTCAGAGGGGTCGTCGTTGAGGTCGCCCATGATGATGACGCCCATCTTGGGGTCTACCTTGAGCAGGGAGTCGGCGATGTGTTTCGTGAGGTTGGCGGCGGCCACGCGGCTCGCCACGCTCCTCTCGCCGCCACGGCGCGAGGGCCAGTGGTTGACGATGACGCCGACGCGCTTTCCGCCCAGCAGGCCCACGACACACATCTGGTCACGGGTCTTGAAGTTGACCGAGGTCAGCGTGTGGTTGGTGACGTTGATGAGCTGGAAGAAGCGGGGGTTGTAGAGCAGGCCCACGTCAACGCCGCGGAGGTCCGGAGAGTCGTGGTGGACAATCTGCAGGTTGAGGTCCTTGATGGCGTCGGCCTTCACCAGGTCCTGGAGGACGGTGATGTTCTCGATTTCGCTGACGCCGATGATGGCCGGGCCCAGCGGGGTGGTCTTGGTCTTGAACTGGGAGATGGCATACGAGAGGTTGTTGATTTTGTGCCAGTACTTCGTGCCGTCCCAGTTGTTCTTGCCTTCGGGCGAGAACTCGTGGTCATACTTGCCGTTGTTGTTGAGGGTGTCGAAGAGGTTCTCAAGGTTGTAGAAGGCCACTCCGAACATCCGCTTGTGGGTCTCACGGGCGCTGGCGGGCATGACGCACGTCACGCCGAAGAGCAGCGCGAGTGCGAGTGCGAGGCCGTTTCTTATCTTCATGATGTGGTTGGTTGTCCCCGGGCCTCCCCGCTTCGGGGGGGAGGGTCCGGGAGGTTGGTTGATTTAGAAATATTTCACTTCGTGGCCTTCGAGGCTCGAGAGGACGGCGTTGGCCAGGGAGCTTGCGCCGATGCGGAAGAGCTCGTTGGTGAGCCACTCCTCGCCAAGGATCTCCTTCACGAGGGTGTAGTACTGAACGGCCTGCTCGGTGGTGCGGATGCCGCCCGAGCACTTGAAGCCGACCTTGCGGCCCGTGCGGTCGTAGTACTCCTTTATGCACTGACACATCACCCATGCGGCCTCGAGCGAGGCTCCGGGATACTCCTTGCCGGTCGAGGTCTTGAGGAAGTCGGCGTCGCTGTAGAGTGAGAGCACACTCGCCTTCTTGATGTTCTCGGCGGTCTTCAGCGCACCGGTCTCGAGGATGACCTTGAGCTTGGCCCCCTTCGCGGTCTGCTTGAGCTCGATGATTTCGTCGGTGAGGTCCTCATAGTTGCCGTCAAGATACATGCCTACGGGGAAGACGATGTCCACCTCGTTCGCCCCCGAGGCCACGGCCAGGGCCACGTCTGCCACCTTCACCGCGGTGAAGGTCTGGCTCGAGGGGAAGGCGCCGGCCACGACAGCGATGTCAACGCCCGGAACGTCGAGTGTGGTCTTCACGACCTCGGCGAAGTTGCTGTACACGCAGATGGCCGCCACGTTCTTATACTGCGGATAATCATTGTCAAACGAGTTTACGCGCTCGGTGAAGGCCGCCACGCTCTTTTCGCTGTCGGTAGTGGTCAGCGTGGTGAGGTCGATAGAGTTGAGAATCATCTTGTAGACCTCCGGAGTGGAGTTTTCGGGAGCCTTTTCTATGATTTTGGCTACCTCCGCCTTTACGGCCTCGTCGTCGCTCAGCACCTTTGAGGCTGCGAGCGCATCCTGATATCTGTCCATGGTATAGAATTGTTTTTGTTTGGTTACTAAATTGTTGGCTGCTTCGAGGGTATACCCTTAAAGACCGACAGCGGGGTGTGAACGCTGCCAGTCGGAGGGGTGCATACCTCATGCGGTGCAAATTTAAAGTTTTTTAAGGAAAAAAACAACCCCTGACCGCGACTATTCGTCAGCGTCAGGGGCCATTTTAACATTTCACCAGATCGAGGGATAAGGCGATAGAAGTTGGGTGCCGGGTGAGAGGGGTGAAGAGACGTTCGTCCTATCTTCCGGTGGACTGGAGGTAGATGAGCTTCTTGAGCTCGAAGTCACCATAGGCGTCGCTGAAGCTGTCACGCGCCTGCTGATAAAGTGTCTGGGCCTTGAGGAGGTCGGAGATGGTCGTCGTCCCGGCCTCATAGAAGTTGCGGTTGAGGCGCAGGTTCTCTTCAGCCTGCGATATCGACTCGCGCGATATCTCCATCTGCGAGTGGGCCGTCGCGAGGTCGTTCCATGCGTTTATCATCGCCACCATCAGCAGCTGCGAGTTGTCTTCGAGCTGCGTGCGCGCAATCTTGGTCTCGAGGGCCTTCTTCTTCATCGAGTGCGAGCCGCCCCACCAGTCGGTCAGCGGGATGCTGACCGTCACGTATACGTTGACGAAGGTATGGCTCTGGTCGAGGAGGTGCTCGTAGTTATAGCCCGCACCGGCCGCCACCGTAGGGAGGTTGCTCCCCAGCGCCATTTTCTGTTCGAGCTCCTTGGCCTGCACGTTGCTTCTGAGCAGGCCGTGGGCGACGGTCTGGTCGAGACACTCCGCCGGATTGCGGTAGAGGTCCTCGGGAAACGGAGGGACCGTGCCGACGGGAACCTCCGAGGCCACGTCGATACTGTCGGTGACACCCATGCCGACGGTCTGTGCGAGAAGCAGCTTCATGACCGTGATGCCGTTGTCCAGCTCATTGCGCGAGACCAGCATCTCGTTGCGCTTGAGCTTCACCTCGAGCAGATCGTTGAGTGTCGTTATGCCGGCGTCCACATAGCTCTGAACCTGAGAGGTGAGTGTGTCGAGCATGTTGATGGCCGCGTCGACAGTACGGTGTTTGGAGTGGAGCGAGACGAGCTGCCAGTAGTACTTCTCGACCTCCTGACGGACCTCGTCGGCTGTCTGGCGCTGTTGAAGGCGGCTGACCTCCTCGCCGACATGGGCGAGGCGGTTGCCGTTAACTATGCGCCCGCCGAGGAAGACCGGCTGGAGTAGGTTGATGCCGGCAAACGACCCCTTTTTGAGGACGCTCAGCTTGTAGTCCATGTCGGGCAGTTGGGGCATTATCATGGAGAGTGGGAGCTCGAAACTGTGCTGAAGCATCCCGTGGTTTGCCGTAAAGGCGATTCCGCTCGCGCTGACCGAGGGAAAATACTTGGTGAAAGCCTCGCGCGAGGTCTCGCGCGACGCGTTGACAGAGTATTCCGCGGTCCGCACGCGCGCGTTGTGTTCCAGGGCTTCGCTGACACACTCGTCAAGGGTCAGTGTGCGCGCCGTCATCGGAGCTGCGGCCATCAGCGCCATGGCCACTGGGAGAAATATCTTATTCATTTGAAAATCTGTTTTGAGTCCGGGTTTTCAGTCATTTGAGTCCGGGTTTGAGTCATGGTTGTCACTCGGGGTGCCGGTCGCCGTTTCACCGGGCAGCGCCTTCTCGGAGTCAGCCGGGGTCTTCACGGCGGGGTGTTTCTCCATCACCTTCCAGTAGAGGACCGGAATGACGGTGATGATGAAGAAGAATGTGATTATAGTGCCCCAGAAAATTACGGTACCCATCGGACGCCAGAGGGGAGTGCCTGAGAGAACCATAGGCAACACACCCATCGAGGCTGCCGCAGATGTGAGGAAGATTGGCCTCATACGGCGCTCGGCGCTATGGAATATGGCCTCCTTGACCGTCATGCCCTCGTACCTCTGGAGTTCTTCGGAGTAGTCTATCATGATGATGACGTTTCTGACGAGGATACCCATCAGGGAGATGAAGCCGAGGGTGCAGGTGAGTGAAAGGACCTCGTTTTGGATAGCCAGGCCGATACCGGCTCCGGGAACACACAGCACGATACATTAGTTTAAACAACTTCATTATGAATAAGTCTGAACCCACTGTGAGAATCAAGACCGTACGCCTTCGCGCCGATGAGGAGACGGGCTTCAACTTTGAGCTGGTCGGCAGCTGCGCGTTCGCGCTTTGTGTGAAGGGACGGTTTGAGCTGAAGATGCTCAACATGCGCTATTGCGTGGCGGAGCGGTCGCTCTTCGCCTGTATGCCGTTTGTCAGTATCGAGGCTTTGGATATTAAGGAAGATACGGAGGTGATGTTGGGCTATATCAGAATAGAGGACCTCCCGCAGGTTATCAACAGGTGGGTGAATGCGAAAAATCTCAGCGCGGTTCAGAACCATCCCGTGACCAAAATTTCAGAAGAGGAGTTCGCACAGTTGCTTGGATTGATAGGTCAGTACGAGACCGCCCTGCGGGAGAGCCAGGGTCAGAGCCATGGAGGGATGTTCCGCCAGCTTCAGACCGATATCGCTGACTTGCAGTCGAAGCTCATGGTGGCGCATGTGCTTAAGGTGTATTTCGCCAACATATCGATGGACCTCAGCGCTCCCACTCATCGTGACATGGTCTTTCAGCGTTTCATGCTCTCGCTCTATGCCAATGTCCGAGAGCAGAGGAGTGTCCGTTTTTACGCTGTTCGGTCGAGCGTAAGTTTGAAATACTTCTCGACCATAATCAAGCAGCTTTCGGGGAAAAGTCCCTCGCAGTGGATAGAGACTGTAGCCATAGGAGAAGCGAAAGCGTTGCTTGACGACATGGAAAATAGCATAAAGAACATAGCGACCCTCCTAAACTTTCCGGACGCGCCGACCTTCACCAAATACTTCCGCCGGGTCACCGGCCTCACCCCCAAGCAATACCGCCGCGACAAGACCCGCTGACCACCCACCTCATTAGAAAACCAATTTTGCATAATTCAATAGAATATTTGGTGCAAGTGGATAAATTCAGTTATCTTCGTTGGGAAAACCTTGTTACTGTGCCTCATCGATGAGCCACTCGTTGAGGAGGCGCGTCTTCGTGTCGAAGTTGGCTCCTATGAGGTAGATCTTCTTGTTGGACGAGAGGTATTTGGTCCAGTATTGTCGCTTTCGGATTTGGTCCATCGCCGCGCGGGCCGACTTGTCGATTTTGAACTCGAAGAGGTAGACGTAACCCGGGGTCTCGACAGAGAGGTCGATGCGACCCGAAGAGGTCCGGTCTTCCATCTTGGTGAAGAACCCCATGAGGGTAAACAACAGGTAAATGGCCGTCCGGAAGTGGTCTTCAGGTGTTCCTTTCTCGGAGTAGGGCACGTTGGCTATCAGGCTCTTCAGAGAGTCCATAAAGTCCTCGATCCGACCCTCGTTGACCTCTCTGAGAAACTTCGAAGCGCTGAATTTGTTGACTCCCGCTTCTCTTTTCGAGAGGTAATAGGGGACAAGAAACTTGAGGAACCCCTGCTTCACTTCTTGATTAGGGTAATCGAGAAGATAGGTGTCATAATCTCTATTGTATCCCTTGATGGTCAGATAACCGGTCTGATAGAGAACCGGAATAGGATCATTCGAGAGGATGCCGGCTGATCTGAGCTCTTCGGCATCGATTTCATAGGGGAAGGCAGTCGAGACCGGGAGGTCGGCCTTCTCGATCAGACGCACAAGATAAGTCGGTGTACCCTCCTTGAACCAGAATGCCTCCAGACTTGAGTCTGCGCAGGCTCTGACCAGACTGTAGGGATTGTAGATGTCGGGCGAGACATCCGCGAAATGGTAACCGTCATATTTGGTCCGCAACTCTTCCCGCATTTCTTCGGGTGAGTTGCCGTAGACTTCGGCAAGCTGCCGTATGCCATCGACGAAATAATGGTCAAGTTCCTCGGAAGTTATTCCGCAAATCGAGGCAAAATTTCTGCTGAAGGAGATGTCGCGCAGGTTGTTGAGGTCGGAGAAGATAGAGAGCTTGCTGAAACGAGCGACGCCTGTCAAGACGGCCATCTCAATATAGGCATCCATCGTCTTCAGGTTCGAGTAGAGTGCTTTGAGTATGTTTCTGAACTCCGAGACAAGTTTTTCGTTTCCAAAAGCCTGCAACATCGGCTTGTCGTACTCATCAATGAGAATAGCCACCTTCCTGCCGTACTGTTCATAGGCCCGCTTGATGACATACCCGAAGCGTTGGGAAAGAGGTGCCTCATCATCTTCGACACCATATATCTTTTCCCATTGTCTGACGTGGCTCTTCAGCCCGGCTTCCAGTTTATCAGCCGAATCATAATCCCCGGTGTTGAGGTCCAGATGCAGTACAGGTCTCGGCTCCCAGTCGTCGGTCAGCGAGTCGAGTGCGAGGCCCTTGAAGAGATCGCGGCGTCCCTCGTAATAGGCCTTGAGGGTCGTCAGCATCAAGCTCTTGCCGAAGCGTCGGGGACGCGAAAGGAAGTAGTATTTCCCATCGAACAACTTGTAGATTTCGGCTGTCTTGTCAACATAAAGGAATCCGCCCTCCCGGATCTCCGAGAAAGTCTGTATGCCGACCGGATACTTGATCTTTGCCATAGCTCTCTTCCGTTTAGTTCACAAAAGTAGTTCTTTTTCTTTTTTCGTGCAAGTCCTCGTTGCTCGACTTCCAAGTCACGGTTTTGTCAGTGCATTCTCCCGAAGCACGGTAGCAGCCAGTGTTGCGGTTTCGCCAACCTTGAGAGACACGTTGTCTTTGTCAAGTTTGACGCCTGTAACGCGAGTTCGTGATAAGGATTCATCTTTTTTGATCTATTCTTATCACGAACTCGCGTTTCCTTGACTATTGATAGCCGCCTGTGAGGGGGTAGCAAGGGAGGGCGTAGGTTTGACCTTCCGCTCAGGCGGGACGCCTGAGCTACATGCGGCTGATCTTCCTACGCCTCTTCTATTAGATATTCGTTGAGGAGGCGCGTCTTCGTGTTGAAGTTGGCTCCTATGAGGTAGATCTTCTTGTTGGACGAGAGGTATTTGATCCAATAATGGCGCTCGTAGATCTGATTCATGGCAGCTTGGGCCGAATTGTCGATCTTGAACTCAAAGATATAAACGTACCCCGTAGTTTCCACTGTGAGATCGAGCCGGCCAGAAGAGACACGCTCCTCCATCTTGGTGTAGAAGCCCATGAGGGTGAACAGCAGATAGATGGCCGTACAGAAGTGATCCTCGCTTGTAACCTTCTCCGAGTAAGGCACGTTGGCTATCAGACTCTCGAGCGAGACCATGAAGTCTTCGATCCGACCTTCGTTTACCTCGTTAACGAACCGTCCCACATCGAATCTGTTGTTATTGGCCGTCCTTTTCGCCAGATAATAAGGGACGAGAAAATCCAGAAAACCCTCCTTAATTTCCTTATTCGGGTAGTCAAGGATATAGCTGTCAAAATCTTCGTCATAGTCCTTTATGGTCAGATAGCCGGTCTGGTAGAATGCGGGGATGGGGTCCGATGTTAGTATTCCGGCAGACTGTAACTGGTTTGCGCGGATTTTACAGGGTGCCAGCGAAGAGGGCTGGAGATTTACTTTTTCGATTAAGTGGACCAGATATGTGGGTGTCCCCTCCATAAACCAATAGTCTCTGAGCCTTAACGAAGTGAAAGCCCTCATGAGGCTGAAGGGATTGTAGATGTCGGGCGAGACATCTGCAAAATGATAGCCGTCATATTTGAGCCGCAACTCTTCACGAATCTCCTCCGTCGTCTTGTTTGCCCTGTCCGCAAGCTTCCGTATTCCATCGACGAAATATTTGTCCAGTTCATCGGAAGTAATGCCGCAGATCGGGGCAAACTCCTCCTCGAACGAAATGTCTCGCAGGTTGTTGAGGTCCGAGAATATGGAGAGCTTGCTGAAGCGAGCGACGCCCGTCAAGACTGCGATCTCGATATAGGCATCCATCGTCTTCAGGTTGGAATAGAGCGCCTTGAGGATATTTCGGAACTCGGAGGCGAGTTTTTCGTTATCGATGACACGAAGCATCGGCTTGTCGTACTCGTCGATCAAAATCGCGACCTTTCGGCCGCTCTGCTCGTAGGCTCGCTTGATGACATACCCGAAGCGTTGGGAAAGAGGGGCCTCATCATCTTCTGTGCCATAAATCTTTTCCCATTGTTTCACGTGGCTCTTCAGCCCGGCTTCCAGCTTCTCGGCAGAAGCGTAATCCCCCGTGTTGAGGTCAAGATGCAACACAGGTCGCGGTTCCCAGTCATCGGCCAGCGAGTCGAGGGCGAGACCCTTGAAGAGATCGCGCCGTCCCTCGTAATAGGCTTTGAGGGTCGTCAGCATCAGGCTCTTGCCGAAGCGTCGTGGACGGGACAGAAAGTAATATCCTCCATCCTTAATTAGAGGATACAGGGTCTCGGTTTTGTCGACATAAAGATATCCGCCATTCCGGATCTTCTCGAATGTCTGAATCCCTACAGGATACTTGATCTCTTTCATAGCTTTCTTTCGTTAAGCCCTCAAAAGTAACACTTTTTCTTTTCAAATACAAATGTAACAAACAGGAGGCGCACCCGAGTGGGTACGCCTCTCCGCTTATAATGGGGAGTAGGAGTATTTAGTGTGAATTAGACCTATACAGTGATAGTCTATTAAAGATTAAGGCAACCGGTTCGAGACCCGCTGCCCTAATGAACAGAAAAATTTTATTTAGTTGTTAAGCCGAGAGTGAGTCAGAGCCTGATCTTGACGGCCTGTGAGCCGATGCGAACGATATAGACCATATTGTCGCTCAGTTGGATTCTCATAGCCTCTGAGTTGACCGTGGCTTTCTTGATAACCTGACCTCCGACATTGTAGACACAGATTTCGTCACCAATCTTCGCGTTGTCAATGACAACAACCCCGTCTTCAACTCCAATCTTAATTCCGGTCTCGAGCGCAACGAGGCCAGTCCCGCCACCGGAGAAGTCATAGGCCTCGATATTCAGGAAGTTTCTCCAAGGGTCTGTTATCATGGCCTGCTCTATACCTTCCTCAGGCAAATAGAGTGTGGCATTGTTATAGGTAGGAAGAGAGAATATGGTGAGTCGGCCATAAATCGGGTTTGAAGAATCGTAATAAATGCTCTTTAAGGCATCGCAATTGTAGAAAGCCCGCTCTCCGATTGAAATAACAGATGCCGGAATCGTTATAGACTTAATGCTATAACAATCTATCAAAGCTCCCTCTCCTATAACATTAACTGAATTTGGGAATGTCAAGGAGGTAAGCCCTGTACACATAGCAAAAGCCCACTTTCCGATTGTGGTCACAGACTCAGGGATTGTTAACGAAGTGAGATTAGAGCAATACCCAAAGGCCTCTGTCCCAATAGAAACAACCGACTCCGGTATAGTTACCGACATCTTGCCACCGGGGCAGATGATAAGTTCTGTCATATCTTTGTTGTAAATGACACCGTCCATAGATGCATACTGAGAGTTTGCACTATCAACATTGAAAGAAGTCATATTCGTACATCCCCAGAACGGCACTTGGCCCATCGAAACAAGAGACTCGGGAATAGTCACTGAAGTAAGACCGTCACATCGAGAGAAAGAGTAGTCACCGATGGAGGTAAGGGATTCAGGTAGTTTAATATCGTTAAAGCCCCCGCAATATCCAAAGGCATTACGGCCAATAGACGTGAGGGTTTCAGGAAGAGACAAAGAAGAAATCGAACCACAACCCCAAAATCCTGATTCTCCTATCGAAATTACGGTGTACTCTTTCTCCCCCTTTCTCACGACCGAGGGTATTGTCAATTCTCCCGTAACATAGTTACCGGCGTTCCCTTCAATCCCAGCCTTGGTCTGAACTGTCATTGCCTCCTCATCTATGATGCTGTAGGTAAGCGTCTGTCCTTCGTATGTATAATCAAAATCAATGTTAAAATCAAAGATTTTGACCTTACGGAAATTATTCCAAGGCCACATATTTGAATTCCAGCCTTGCTCGGTCAAACATAGTACGGCCGAATCGTATGTATGTTCATCAAAAACATTCCAGGGACCTGAAGTCGGATTATCAGCGAAGTAATACACCCTCTCCAAAGCATTGCAGTCGTAAAAGGCATACTCATCGATAGACTCAAGAGCCTCAGGAATGGTCACAGATGTCAAGTTGCTACAACCATAAAAGGCTCTATAGCCTATCGACGTGACATCGCCGGGAATATTTATTGAAGACAGTGCGAAACAATTGTTGAAAGTTGAGTAGCCGATTTTAGTGATGGCTTCAGGGAGGTTTATTGAAGCGAGACTCTTACATTCATCGAAAGCAACATTACCAATCGAAGTAACAGATTCAGGAATCTCAAGAGCAGTCAAAGCGCTACAGTTCTGGAATGCATAATCTCCGATAGAGGTTAGGTATTGTGTATCATATGTTCGTTGACACTTTTATTCCTCCTTAGAGAGTTTAAAG
>CAZUAK010000019.1:15695-22897 GCA_964618395.1 uncultured Sangeribacter sp. | reverse complement strand
CATAAAAGGGTTAAAAGAGCTGTCAGAGCGCTCTTCAATAATTTGTTGTGCATAAGTATCTGTTTTGATACTCTAACATTCTGCGGTTTACCAATGTTCAAAATGCCCGACAGGACCAGCAGGGCAGAAGCCTCCGGTACACTGAGACACCGGCGAGACTCAAAAAATCGCACGGGAGGGGGAACACATACATAATTTTAACTCAATTAAATAGTTATATACATATATAGACAAGCGAGCACTAACATACGTGACATAACACACATGAAACGAATAACTTTCTCCATACTTTTCGGATACCTCCCGCTGCTGGCCGTCACCGCCGGCGCCCAGTCCTTTCAGGCGGGAGATGTCGTATGGCCCGAGTCTGCCGACTTCGCTAAAAACGTGAGCAAGTGGCAGAAGGACCATAAAATCTCCGAAGACGACAATTTTTTCATCTCGAGGGTGAGGCCGCGCCTGCGCTTCCGCAACGCCGCCACACAGGTCAACCCCCAGCTTAAAGAGGGCATCAATGACAAGCGCCTCTGCGCCTGGCTGCCCATCAACGTGATCAAGTCGGACGCAAAACGCAACAGCCTCCCCACCGGTGAGTTCGACTCCGAGTGCTTCACGATGTGGAGCTACGTTGACCATTGGGGCAACTGGTCGGCGCCGCTCGGCGCCATCCCCGGCAACTTCACTGACGTCGCCCACAAAAACGGCGTGACCGTCTCCTCGCTGGCCTCCATCCCCTTCGGAGTCATAAATTCACAGTGGTCAAAGACCCTTGACGAAATATCCGAACTCAAGGCCGAGGAGGTCGCCCCCATGCTGGTATATTATGGCGCGGACGGCATAGGCTACAACTCCGAGTTCTCAGGATACAAAGCCGCCAAGCTGGCAAAGATAAGGGAACTCCACCAGGGACTGGTGCAGAACATCAACGCCCTGTATGCCAAAGTCACCCCCGGCTACGACATGGCCGAGAACATGTGGTATGACGGGACGTCGGCCGACGGAGAGATCCTCTTCGACCGCGGACTGGCGAGCCACAACGCCGCCAACTGGGGCGCGAAAGGAGAGGAACGGACCTCGCTCTTCTTCAACTATAACTGGAACAACACCGACCTGCTCCAGCGCACGGTGGCCAACGCCCAGACCCTCGCCGGCGGACGCAGCCCGCTCTATCTTTATTGCGGAATCAACCTGCAGGGCGGCGAACCGCGCATGACCAAACCCACGTGGAGCGTCATGAAGGACTTCCCCGTCTCGATCGGCCTCTGGGGTGCCCACTCCGAGAACATGTTCTGGCAGAGCCGCACTGACAAAGGGCAGTCTCCCGCCATGCGCCAGCAGACCTACCAGTCGCGCCTCGAACAGTGGTTCAGCGGAGGACGCCACAACCCCGCGGACCTTCCCGGGATTTCAGTCGCCACCCGCTGCGAGACCGATGACGCCACCTTCCACGGCATGGCCACCTTCATGTCGGCCCGCTCCGCACTCAGATGGGACCTCGGCGAGGCCCCCTTCATCAGCTGCTTCAATGTCGGCAACGGCCGGTTCTTCAACTGGCGGGGCGAGCGGGCCAACGACAACGAATGGTACAATATCGGCATCCAGGACTACATGCCCACCTGGAGATGGTGGATAACGGCCGACCTTCTCGGCCGCGACGCCTCCCAGGCCGTGACCGGCGTCACCCCGGCCTTCACATGGGACGACGCCTGGCTCGGCGGCTCATGCCTGCGCATCACCGGCTCCGCCTCACAGGCCTTCATACATCTCTTCAAGACCTCTTTTGAACTTGACGGCACCGAGACACTGTCTGTCCGGTACAAGACCTCTGCCGTACCCGAAGGCGTGGCATTGGTCGGCACCCTCGTCGGCTCGGAAGGCAAAGTAGCCTTCCGTCTTCCGCTGAGCGACGCCGATGAGCCCGACAGCAACGGGTGGCATAAGGCGGAGGTGTCACTCGCGGGAGTACCCGCCGATTCCGAGCTCGCGCTTCTCGCCCTTGAATTCAAGAACGCCGACGGCATAGACCTGAAGATCGGAGAAATCTCCCTGAGCAGAAATGCCGTCGCCTCTCCCGTCATGCCCGAGATCACATCGGCCAAGGCCCTGCGCAACACATACTCAGGCATCGACGGCAAAATCATCTTCAACGTGCCCAACACAAAACCGGCCGCCGAAGTGTGCTATAACGACGACGTCAACATCGCCATGTTCAAGATCTACTCTCAGGAGGAAGGTGGCCAGCCCTCACTGCGCGGCGCCACCACATCCTGGGCTGCGCTGAGCTATGCCACTCCCTTCACCGGCAACGAGGATGGCGTCGGCAAAATCCGCTTCGGAGTCTCGGCCGTGGGCCTTGACCTTGAAGAGGAGACGCCCATAGCATGGAGCGAATGGATAGAGTCCGGCGAAAGGATTTTCAGCGACGACATCACCTCAGACAAGTTCACCATCACCCCCGGAGAGTCATTCACCCTCCGCGCCGTCGACCCCAAACGTAAGTTTGACTGGATCATCACGGAGAGCGGCAGGGTTGACAGCGAGATAGCGAGCAGCGACGGTTATCTGAACGAGTGGACCGTCGAGGGCATCGACCGCATGGGCAGTTATGACCTCTACGTCTCTACACCCGAAAGCGGGGAGCCGACAGTCTACCGTGGCTATGTCTCCGTCACGGACCCCGCGCGCGGTCGCGTGCCCGAGATTGAATCTCTCGCCGCCAACGGAGAACAGGCCGAGATACACATTGTCGGCAACGACGATGTCAGCCTCTCATACACCGGCCGCGAAGCCGACGGCACCCGCTCGCGCGGACTCAAGATAGACGAGAACTCCTTCGGAGTACGCCTCGGCGATGTCCTCGAAACCGGAGACCAGTCGTTCTCCATCGCCGGATGGATGAAGGTTGAAAACTATCCCGGCGCGATCAACTGGATTGACGTGGCGCGCCGCGACGGCGAATGGCCGCGAAACAACTGGGGATGGCTCTGGTGCTCGCTCAATCCCGACGGCACCATACAGAACTATGACCAGGACTACTCACCGGCAGACAAAGGGGCCACGACCCGTTGCGTCCGCTATGCCTTCGGCGAACCCGGAGAACGTATCTTCAATAAGAATCAGTGGAACCACTTCGCGATGGTCTTTGACCGCGACCGCAACGGGACCCGCACACTCCTGTATATAAACGGCCAGCTGCTCGAAAGCACCTGGGGCTACTACTACAGCAGCGACTATGCAGAGCGCGAGACCCTGAAGGCCTCCGGCACCACGCACGACATCATCCCGGCCTTCAAGGACATTGACCTTGAGAACTACGTCATCATCGGCGGCACACGCCGCCCCGGACGCGGCCATGGCGGACTCGGCTTCACCGGTGTCCTTGACGACATAGAGATATGGAACCGAGCAATGACCGAAGAAGAGGTCAAGACCTCTTATGCCGGACACGACGCCGGGAACCTTCCGGAGGGCATAGCCGCCTTCTTCGACTTCGAATCCGCACCCGACCAGGAGCTGATGCTCGAAGCGAAAGGCTCACACCCTCAGGCAAAGGGCGGCTACTTCCAGCTCAGGAACTCAGCCGGAGCAGAAGGACAGTCCACCTATGACTTCCTTCCCCCCGCCTTCACCTCCGGCTCACCCTTCATCGCGGGAAAGAACTATAAGATAGTGACCACTCCGGAGTGGAGCGTACCCTCAGGAATGATCAAACAAAGTGGCGGCACCGACACCCATGGTTCTGCAACCGTTACCTTCCCCACCGACGGTGAGCACAGCGCCAGCCTCACCCTGACCAACGATCTGGGCAGCGACACCAAGACATACAGCTGCATCCACGTGACCTCAGCGGGCATAGACGAAGCCCTCGACGGTTCGCTCCACGAAGTGAACGTCAGCGGCCGGGAGGTGCTCCTTACCACAGACGAACCCGGAGACTTCCACATCGCCCTCCATGACCTTCAGGGACAGCTTCTGCTCTCGCGCACCCTCACCATAGACGCAGCTGGGCAGCACCTGCTGCTCACCCTGCCGGCCAAGGGCATCTACCTGCTGAACCTCAACCGCGGAGGGGCGCGTCAGACCGGCTACAAGCTCATCTGCCACTAACCGCACCCCATCATCCCGTTAAAAGCCAAAAGAGACGGACACGCGATCGCGTGTCCGTCTCTTTTTCATGTCCACCTCCCTCCTTATTCAATAAAAGGCAGGGCAACGGTTGAAAGGACATATTTTCCACACTGCTCTACCGTCTGAGCTATCTCACCTATAAAGTGAGAGCCGGACTCGAACCGGCGACACCTGCGCCTAAAATCGAAGTAAGTCCTTTCTTCAGCACCTGCTTATAATGAGCTATTTCAATGTTCTCGAGTCTTTTTTCTGTTTTGACGCAGCAAAATTACGGCCCCACTGTGACGCGTATTGTCCATCATCAAAAAAAATCACTATCTTTACAAAAAATTTTTCGCCACCCCACAAGCCGCCCTATAACCTCGGCTGCCCTATACCCTCGGCTAAAGCCGACACCGGTAATAAAGGACGCCGCCCAAAAGCGCCTACCCGCCCAAAAGCGCCTACCCGCCCAAAAGCGACCGACCGCTCAAGAGCGACCGACCGTCTTTTTTACCGGGAGCGGCTTCAGCCGCTTTCGTCCCGTTTTTAAGGTTTGGGGGTTGGAGAGGTCTTGTGTGGTCAAAATGGGCGGGAAAGTTGGGGGTTAGGGGATTTTTGCTTAATTTTGCATTTGTTAAGGACGATAGGCATTGGACGTTGATGGACTTTTGGGCTTAACGTTTCGCTTACATTGACTTACATTTTTCGTTTTCGCGATCTCACGTAGCTTCGTCCAGAACGGACACGGAGGTTTCGAGAGAGCGTACAAACACTTTTTTTATTAACCTAAACCAATAAGGCATGAAGAAACATCTTCTTCTATCCGCCGCGCTTTTGACCGCGGCTTCCGCCTTCGCGCAGGACTACCTGTCATCGGACTATTACGTTATCGGCACAAACGTAAACGGTCAGTACTGGACACAGGCCGCTGACGATGCAAAGTTTGAATCGTTAGGGAACGGCGTTTTCCAGTGGAAAGGTGAGGTTCTCGGGAATGGCTTCAAGATCAATAACGGCTCTTGGGAGGACTTATATTTTGACTTCGGAGTAGCTGAGGACATCGTATTGGGAGAAAGATATGTCTGTGAGGTAGGAGGTCTCAGCGAGAATATTTCTTTTGCGGGAAATATTTCTATCCTGACCAATCCGACGGTTACGCTTAACGTCTCGCAGGCCCCCGAGGAGGTCACGATCGTCGTTACAGGTGAACCTCACGAGGCTAAAGAGTGGTATTTCTCCGGTTCATTCAACAATTGGGCAATTGATGACGCTCCCGGTTCAATCATGTTCACCGACCTGGGTGGAGGACTGTTTGAAATCAAGGACTTCGAGTTCAGTCTGGATAATGAAACCGCTCAGGCCCTCGGTTATAACACATTCAAGGTGTCTACAACCGGCTGGGGTATACAATATGGAGACGCTGAATATCTGAGTAATGGTATAGTATTCAACGATTGGAATAACTCTGGGTATCTTGATCGCGTCAAGGTAGATTATGGCGAATGTGCAATCTATCTGGAAGGAAAGTATGACATCCGCTGGGATGCGAATAACCATTATATCACCTTCACAAAAGCCGGCACCACACCCAAACCAAATCCCGACAGCAATTATCTGAACGCGACCTACTATATTGTGGGTACCAATGTGAACGGTCAGAACTGGGCCCTGGGTGCCGAGGACGCGATATTCGAGAACAAAGGCGGAGGCATCTTCGAATGGAGGGGCGAGGTGCTCGGCTCAGGCTTCAAGTTCAATAACGGCAACTGGGACGATGACCGATTCAATATCGGAGCCGCTTTAGAGGACGCTGATCCTCTCGTTCCCGGTGAGGCTTACAATTGTGTGATCGATCCCTGGAGCCAGGACATCATGCTGGCTGACGGAATCGCCGAGATCAAGAATCCGGTCGTTATCCTCAACGTGTCGAATGCTCCCGATCAGGTTGTCATCACCGTCACCGGTGACTGCATCCCTGGGCCTGAAGCGGGATACTTTAATCAGAACTACTATGTTATCGGTAGCAATGTAAATGGTCAGACTTGGACCCTGGCTGCCCATGACGCGAAATTCGAGAACAAGGGCAACGGTATCTTCGAATGGAACGGTGAGGTTCTTGGCACCGGATTCAAGATCAACAATGGCTCCTGGACTTATGATGAGTACAATATCGGTGGTTATGAACCTCTCGTTCCTGGTGAGGCCTACTACTGTGAATTAACAGGCCAAGACATCATGTTAGCAAATAATGTGGAAGAAATCAGGAACCCCAAGGTTATCCTCAACGTTGCTAACGCCCCTGAACAGATTATAATCACCGTCATCGGCGACTATGACGAACCGATTCCCGTTCCCGATAATGAGTATCTGAATCAGGAATACTATATGATAGGCTCGAACGTCAACGACAAGTCGTGGTCTCTCGGTCAGGCCGATTGCAAGTTCGAGAACAAGGGCGGCGGCATCTTCGAATGGAACGGCGAGTATCTCGGCACCGGATTCAAGATCAACAACGGCACTTGGGACGACGACCGGTTCAACATCGGTGCCGGTAGCGAGCTCCTTTCTCTCGGCGAACCTTATTATTGTGAGATAGGCGGTTGGACCGGAAACTTCATTTTTGATGAAGCTGACGGCGTCCGGTTTGCCGGTCTTAAGAATCCCAAAGTCATCCTCAACGTGGCCAACGCACCGGATGAGGTCTCCATCATTGTGAGCGGTGAGAAGGATGGACTCATCAAGTGGTATTTCACCGGAACATTCAACAACTGGGCCATCGACAACTATGGTGGTGAAATCGAGTTGATGGACCTCGGCAACAAGATGTATGAAGCCAAGGGGGTTCAGATAACCTCTGCTACGGCTGAGCCCGATACAGGCTACAACACATTCAAGATCGTCACAACAGGCTGGATGGAACAATACGGCAGCGAGGGCGGCAACATCGAATTCGGCGCCGGAGTTGACACAGCCATACTTGAGCGTGTCGAGGGTGGTGAGGGTGCCTGTCCGCTTTTTTACGACGGAACGTATGACATTCTCTGGGACCTCAATACCCATCGTGTGACCTTCACTGAGTCCGGTGTCGAACC
>CAZUAK010000019.1:0-15595 GCA_964618395.1 uncultured Sangeribacter sp. | reverse complement strand
TTCTCTGGGACCTCAATACCCATCGTGTGACCTTCACTGAGTCCGGTGTCGAACCGACACCCGATGTTGACTATCTGAACGCGGACTACTATATCCTCGGCAACAACGTGAACGGTCAGGAATGGATACTGGCTGCTGAGGACGCGAAGTTCGAGAACAAGGGTAACGGCATCTTCGAATGGAGAGGCGAGGTCCTCGGCTCCGGCTTCAAGATCAACAACGGGTCCTGGGAGAACCCGGCCTTCAATATAGGTGGCACCTCAAAGATGCTGACTCCATATACTGATTATAATTGTGAGATTGGCTCTAACAGTCCTGATATCTATTTCCCCTTCGCTGAGCTTGAAATCAAGAACCCGGTCGTCACTCTTGACATGTCCAACGCTCCGGAGCAGGTTGTGATCAGAGTGGAAGGAGACTACGCCTCTTCTTGGGCGCTGCACGGTTATATGAACAATGAGAAGACCACTATCCTTCTTGAGAAGACCGAAAACAATCAATATGTTGCCCGTAATGTAAAATTCCTCTCAGCAAATGAGGAGTATGGGGTCAACAACTGGTTCGCCATATATGACTTTGCTACCGAAACTTACTATGGTTCTACTGATAGCAACCACTCTCTGCTCATCACCGAGGAGCAACCCTCAGCCTATCTGAGCGAAGACGCTGATTATTGGTGTAACCTGACCTACAACGGCGAGGTTGATGTAGTGTGGCATCCTGAGACGCAGGTCATCCTGATTTCCAAAACAGGCGACGTGGAGATTGAACCTCTCAAATGGTATATTGAGGGAAACATAAACGGAGCAGAGCAGACACGTGCTGAATTGCTTCCCGTTGGAGACAATAGGTTTGTAGCCGAAAATGTTAGCTTTATCGAAGACCCGTATGAAAGCTACGTAGCCAACAGGTTCTATGTCAGCTCCAATAATCCTCTTATTCAATATGCCTCCATTTTAGAAGGAAGCGAAGACCAGATTGAAAACTTCATACCCCATCTCCTGTACGGAGTGACCTCGGCCGAACTGAACTTCCAGGGTGAGTACTGGTGTTTCTGTGACTTCTACGGTTCCTACACTGTTGAGTGGGACGCCAAGACCCACTACATCACCTTCACCAAAGAAGGTGACGAACCCCTCAACGAGTATACCAGCCAGGAATACTACATGATTGGCTCGAACGTCAACGGCAAGGCCTGGAGCATGGCTCAGGAAGATGCCAAGTTTGTGTATAAGGGCAACGGTATCTTTGAGTGGAACGGCGAAGTGTTGGGCACCGGCTTCAAGATCAACAACGGTAGCTGGGATTTCGATGAGTTCAACTTCGGCAGTGTAGGTGAAGCGCTCGAACTCGGTCAGCCTTACTACTGTGCCGCAAGCGGCAATAGCGGCAACATCTCGTTCGCCGGCAACTTCACCGAACTGAAGAACCCGAAGGTGATTCTCAATGTCTCCAACGCACCTAACGACATCACAATCATTGTCACCGGTGAGCAGGAAGGCACCATCAAGTGGTATATCTCAGGCACCTTCAACGGTTGGGCTATAGACAAGGACGCAGACGCGATCGAACTCAAGAGCATCGGAGGCACCCTCTACGAAGCCAAGGGAGTCGAGTTTACGGATGCGACTGTTTCTGACTACGGTTACAATACATTCAAAATCGTCACCACCGGCTGGGCGAACCAGTATGGCAGCGGCGAGAGCGGTGTCGAAATCGACTCCTTCATGACAGAGGCCACCCTTGACCTCGTCGACGGCGAAGGCGGTGCATGTCCGATTTACCTCACCGGCAAGTATGATGTGCTTTGGGATGCTGCCATCCAGTATGTCACCTTCACCGAGTCTAAGACTGATGCAGTCAGCGAGCTCGACGAGGCTGATGAGGCTGAGGTGATGTATTTCACCCCTGACGGCATCCGTGTTCCGGAGCCTTCGGAAGGTCTCTACATCAAGGTTCAGGGCACGAAGGTGACCAAGGTCATCCTCTGATTCCTCCGATCTTACTTCTCACAGGGAGTGTGCCTGCTCGGCACGCTCCCTGTTTCGTTTATCTGACGCTTGGCGATTATGACGTTGGGCTTGGGGTGATTTTATTTGATTTGGCGGTTTGGGGAATTTTTGGTAGTTTTGGTGTTTGAAATTTGATTTATTCGGTATGAAGATTAGATATTTGAGTTTTGGGGCTTGCGCTGCCGGATTGCTGATGGCAGGGCTGGCCGGAGGCGCAGGCGCTTCTGCGGCGGCGAAGCGGGCGGCCGACAGACAGGCGTATTCCGTCTATGTGGATGATAAGGGTGTCATGAGACGCTCTGATACCAAAGAGGAGGTCTCATATTACGGAACCAACTATACACTGCCCTTCGCACATGCCTACCGGGCGGCCACCGCTCTCGGCGAGGACCGCAAGAGCGCCATCTCTAAAGATGTGGCCCATTTCGCCCGTTTGGGATTCAACGGCTTCCGCCTGCATCTGTGGGACGTTGAGCTCACCGACAGCGTGGGCAACCTCCTCGCCAACGACCATCTCGACCTGCTCGACTACCTCATCGCAGAACTGGAGGATGCGGGTATCGACATCATCCTCACAGCCCAGACAAACTTCGGAAACGGATATCCGGAGCGCGACATCGACACCGGCGCCTATACCTATAAGTATAATAAGTGTGAGATTCACGAAAACCCTGAAGCGCAGAAAGCACAGGCCAACTATCTCCGTCAGTTGGCCGGTCATGTGAATCCGTATACCGGCCGAAGCTATGCCGCCGACCGCGCCATCATCGCCATGGAGATAAACAACGAGCCGTGCCACTCCGGAACACGCGAGGAGGTCACGGCCTATATCGACAGGATGGGCGACGCGCTGCGCGAGGCCGGTTTCGACAAACCCATACTGTACAATGTCAGCCATAACCCGGAGGTGACGGCGGCCTACTATGACGCGAAGATAGACGGCACGACCTATCAATGGTATCCCGACGGGCTCGTAGCTGGCCACACAAGGCCGGGCAACTTCCTGCCCGCCGTCGAGCGGTACGACATACCGTGGCGCGACACCATCCCCGGATTCGGGCGGACCGCGAGGGTGGTCTATGAATTCGACCCCGGCGACCAGCAGTCGGCATATCTGTATCCGGCCATCGCCAGGACGTTCCGCGAGAACGGATTCCAATGGATGACCCAGTTCGCCTACGACCCGACCTTCCTCGCGCCATACAATACCGAATATCAGACCCACTTCCTCAACCTTCTGTACACACCCTCGAAAGCCCTCAGCATGATGGTCGCCGGAGAGGCGGCGCGCAACCTCAAGCGCGGCGAAAGCTACGGCCCATATCCGAAGGACACCGTCTTCGGAGCCGGCCGTGTAAGCTACCGGGAAGACCTGAGCGAATGGAACGACGGACAGCTTTTCTATCACAGCAACACCACCTCTTCTCGACCTAAGAACCTCAAGAAACTGACCCGCATCGCCGGCGTAGGCTCCTCTCCGGTCGTCAGCTATAACGGCACCGGCGCCTACTTCCTCGACAAAGGGGGTGACGGAATCTGGCGACTGGAAGTCCTTCCCGACGCCGCCTTCAGCTCCGACCCCTTTGAGAAACCGTCGCTGAAGAAACAGGTGGCCCATCTCGCCGCCAGGGAGCGTGGGATGACAATCAATCTTCCCGACCTCGGCGGAGACTTCACCGTCCTCACTGTCGGAGACGACAGTGAAGGAGCGAAATCAATGACGACATCAGCCGAGGGGGGACGCTTCCGCGTGTCGCCCGGCGTCTATCTGCTGACGCGCAAGAACCTGAAGCCCTCGAGAGACAAGCTCGTGCACTTCGCCATCCCGGGCTATGACGCCGATCACTACAGCGCCCGCGGAGTGAAGGCCACACCCGGCCACCCCTTCCTTGTCCATACACCCAGGGCCATGGCCGCGCCCGGAGAAAAGGTCCGAATAACGGCCGACTGGTTCGGGACCGAAAAGCCTGACTCTGTCGTGATTTTCCCCGCTGAGGTGTCCTTCTGGTCACGTCACAATCCCTCGTGGGCCATGACCCCCGACGAGGACGGCTACACCTTCAGCGCCGAGTTGCCGATGAAAAACGACGGCCGGCCACTCTCATATAACATAATCACCTATAAGGGAGGAAAGGCAACGACCTGGCCGGGCAACGTCGAGGGCACACCGCTGGACTGGGACTTCACCGACTATGCCTACTATACCACCGGCTCACACAGCGCAGACTCACCGGTGACGCTGATGTCAGCCTCGCGCGACAGTGACGTGGAAATCTCGCGCATGCCCGACACATGGGACTATGACTTCACGACGGTCAGCGACAATCCGCGTCAGCATCCGAAATGGCTGCTCAGAAGTCGCGACGGCAGCCCCCTCGCGGGAGAAACCGTGGTTCGCCGCTACATAACGAAGGCCAACGAAATTCCCGGCATAGACAAAAAGGAACGGATAACAGTCAAGGCCAAGGGAGCGAAATATGTAGAGGCGGTAGACCGCAACGGCTATACCTTCCGCGCCCCCCTCAACGCGAGCGAGGCCGAGCAATCAATCAAGCTCGGGGACTTCCAACCCGCTCCCACACGTATCATCCCGGCCCCCTTCCCGACCTTCCTCGAGCGTATGGTGGACGTGACTCCCAAAGAGGCACGGCTCAACCCGGCGGAGATAGAGTTCATCCAACTCGTCTATGACGGCGAGGGAGATGCGGAGTATGTCCTTATGGAGTGATAAACCCCGTTTTAAGCAGCCCCCGTTTCTCGAAAAAACGGGGCTGCTTTGAAAAGGGGTCTATAGAAGATACGGTCATGAAGATTCGCAGCTCGCGCAGATACCCTTGACGACAAGGTTTGCTGTGAGCGGGGTGAAGCCCGGCGGGAGCATGACATGCTGGATAGCCTGGTCTGCCAGACAGAATGTCCGCCCGCAGACCATGCAGTAGAAATGAGGATGGAGATCGGTGTCTTCGTCATCGGCGAAATGGCTTTTATGACAGAGCTCATACTTGACCGAGCCAGAGCCGTCCTCGATGGTGTGGACCATTCCCGAAGAGACGAAAAGCGAAAGTGCGCGGGTTATGGACGAGCGGTCAACGGTCGCCAGCATACATTCAAGGTCCAGCCCCGAGAGGGGATTGGAGGCCTGCGAAAGGGCCTTGGCCACAAGGATGCGCACCGGCGAGGGCTTCACGCCGTGGTACTCCATCGTAGATTTTATCTCAGCGTTAGATAACATTTTTCAGTCGGGATTCGAGATTTTTTTCAAAATTACAAAAAAATTTTCAACCGCACCGAACCAAACCTGAAGTGAAGGCGTTGTAATATCAGAAAGCAGAAAACAAGATATCTCCCGAAAGGGGCCCGCCCCCGGAGATACACAAGATATTTCGTTTCATGATGTTAGGTTAGTTTGAAAGTATTATGGAAAACATTCGTTAACGGGTCGCTGTGAAGCGGCCCGTTAGTGGTATGTATAAGCTGAGGTCATGTACTTCACGCCTGACGGCCTCCGCGTAGAGAATCCCAAAGGTGGCCTCTACATCAAGGTTCAGGGAACCAAGGTCATCCTCTGATTTATCCAACCCTTATAAATAATCTGATTTGCTTTTAGGGTTTGTAGTAAATAAGGTAACGGCATTTTACTTGTCAGGACCATTTTTTAAGTCTGGCCTCGATTTCTGACTTGGGTAATCGGATGTTTATTTCGGTCAGGCGGCGAAGTTTCTCCGCAGCGACTTGGGGTGGCAGTATACCGTGGCCGACAAACTCATCGAAAAGGAACAGGACTCCTTTCACTGTAATCTCACATTTTTCGGCATATTTGCGCAACTGTCTGTCTCCGGTTAAAAGAGTGGCGGAATACTTGCGCGCACAATAACACACAGAACAATCGGGGACCGAAATGTTTCCCGGAACCTTCGCATGTTCAGTCAATATCTCGGTCAATTCCTCGACCGAAAGCTCCTCGACCTTGACTTTTTCCTCATTTATCATAACTTCAAGGGCTTCCGCCTGTGCATGATTCGTGACCTCGTTAACTACAAAATCCACAGTACGTATGTCGTAAGGCAAATCACACAAGGCCTCCAGAAGGTCAACCGAGTGTAGATCAATGAAGATATTTGTGTCGTTGACTATGATCTTCATCGGTTATATCAACTGAAGGGTGGAAGTGATGGTGGATACGGAGGTGTTGAGAAGGACGGCGGCTTTTGATGAACTTATCAGTCCGTCTGCCAAGGCACGATAGACCATACGCGAGAATCGCCCCGACTTTTCGGGATTGAACCGCGATTGAGACACAAGAGCCCTGAAATCTGACAAACGGTCCTTCTTCTTCTGAAAGACAGCATATCGGTTATCCGAGATGACACCCGAATCATGCAGTGAATCCATTATATCCTCTATCGAAATCCCGTATTGACGTTGAATGTCTGTCAATTCAGCCAAAGAAATATCATGACGTGAAGAACCGATTTTTGAGATAAGCACATCCGAGGGAAGCAGGAGTTCGCTGGCAAACGCGTTACAGAGACCTTCGGTTTCTTTTGCACCCACCTCCGGAGAAATATCAAGCAACAGGTGCCCCAATTCATGAAGCGCAGTGAAACGTTTTCGCTCAGCGGGAAACGTCCCGTTGACCACTATCAGAGGGATGTGTCCATTAGCGTAACCGCTCAATCCGTCAAACTCCTCCGTTTCGTCGAACTCAATAACCTTTATGCCCCTTTCTTCAAGAACTTCAATCACATTTGAAATCCCGTCATCACCGAGCCCTAAATCCTTCCTGACAATATGCGCAAAGGCCCTGGCTTCCTTGACACTATTAATTCCCTTTATGGGCAGTTCAAACCGAACTTCAGATCCGGTCATTTGCTCAATTTCCAAATAGCGCTCAAGTTCTTCACAAACACGTTCTGTCACAGCCTTAGCTGTTTTCTTTGAAAAAGTAGACCTTTTCCGAAACTCCACCCTGTCTACCTCTACCGTAAAAGGTCTGAAGAAATAATCCACCTTCATGTTGAGGGCATTGGCGAGGGCTATGAGCACACGGCTGTCCGGTAACATCAATCCCTTCTCATACTTGTTTATTGCCTGACGGGTAACAGGCAGACTCAGAGCATTCGCCAGCCTTTCCAGTGAAAAGCCCCTCATCATACGAGCCTGCCGAAGCCGACGGGCAAATATTTGTTTGACTGTATCCTTCATTAGAATTTATTTATTGGTTGACAAAAGTAATAAATTTTGGCTATATGTCAACTATCAAAGATGAAAAACCTCAAAATCATAAACATGTTTCGCACACAAGGCCCTCGTCTTAGAGCCCGTTTCAAAAAAATAAGTTGAGAACAGGGGGTCAGTGTGTGGCGGGGCGGAGGCGGTGGAGGAAGCGGTCGAGGCCGCTGCGGGTCACGGTCAGGAGGAAGGCTAAGATGAGGAGGTAAAGGAGACAGGGGAGGACAGCCATGCCTAAGGTGGCCCAGGGGTTCGCGCCGTGGACCGGCAGAAGGCGGTATACGAGCCAGGCGGGGACCGCTGCCACCAGCCCAAGCAAGAGATGACGCGCGTATAGACGGACATACCGAAGGTAAGGGGTCTTGAGGCCACGGGTGAAAAGATAGTAAGGCTCCCAGCAGAAAAGGATGGCGAACAGGCTTATGTCGACCCCGAGAAGGATGCCGTTCAAACCCCACAGGGAGCCGAAGAGGATGCTCAGCCCGAGGTTGAGCGTCACCATCACCGGCGGAGAATAGACGTCACTGTACAGGCCGTACGCAAGCAGGAAGTTGTCAACCGTGGCACGGCTCACATAAAGATACATATTGACGGTAATCAGAGCCACGGTCAGTTCCGGAAGGACATACTCCGGACCGATCCACACCGAAATCAACGCCGGACTCGCTATGACCATCGCGAAGGTGAAAGTCGCTATGAAGAGGAAGCGCACGCTGAACAGCTCACCGAAGACACTGAGGATACGGCCTTTGTTCCCCTCCGCCACCAACGAGCCCACCGCTCCCCCCATGCTGCTGAACAAGGCCGTCACCAGCGAGGTCACCGCCATGACGATGATCATGTAGTTGCCATAATACGCCACGAGCGAAAGTGTCGTGAAAGCATAGATGATGACCGGCGAACTCTGCGAGACGACGAACGAGCCGAGCTTGTGGAGGAAGATCTGCTTCACGCGACGCTCCATCTCGGGGTATTGCCTCCGCAGCTCGCCGAGCCTCTTCCCGGTCTCGCGCAGGAAAGGATAGGTATGACGGACGGTCACGTCGAGAGACACCGTGGCGACCACCGCGAACAGGCCCTCAAGAATCAGCCACCAGACATAACCGTCGGCAAAGCGGCTGACGGCCCACATCTGGACGAGGACCTTCACCAGGAAGACAGACTTATAGGAGAGTATGTGGCGGTAGTCCTGCTGGTCGGCCAAGAGCAGTACCTGACGGTAGTTGAAGAAATAACCGAGAAGGGAGCTGAAAAGCAGAACGCCGAACGAGGCGTAGGCATACCACAGCGGAAGCCTCATCTTCTCGAAAAACCATGGGAAGAAAAAAGAAAGGATAACGCCGCCGACCAGGATGAACAGCGCGACGCGACGGTAGATGAGGCCCTGAAAAGAGACAATGTCGTTTATGCGCTCCTCGTCGCCCTCGAACATCGGCTTGTAAAGGAGAGAGCCGACAGCGGTGACGACGCCCAGTTCAGCGAGGTTCAGGAACTGCAGCAGATTGGCGGCCGTAGAGTTTAGGCCCAATACCTCGGTCCCGAGCCGGTCGAGGAAGACATTTCGCGAGAAGAACTGCACGACGAAGGTCACGACGAACATCGCCATGGCCACGACGCTATTGCGCAAGCTCTTAGCCGTCCTTGAATCCCGGTTCATAAATCTCGTTGACGAAGAGGTGTGGAAACGGCTCCAAAATTAAGCGAAATTTTGAAAAACGCCAAATTCCGGGCAATGGACCCTGCCCGTTGAGGGGGGAGGACCGGGAGGGGTGAAAGTGAAAAAAGAGGTATTTCACAATTTTTCAGCCATGTTTTTCAGTAAAATCCAATAAAATGCACTATATTTGCAAGTTGAAAAACAGCAACCGAGCCCGACCGGGCCTCGGCTGCCGCTTTATCTTATTGATTACCTAACGTTTATAATAAGAAAAATAACAAATAACCAACATCACAAAATGCAGAACAAAGGGTTTATCAGCACCATTGCCGTCCTTTTGATCCTGATTTGCGGTTTCTACATTTCATTTTCTTTCGTGACGTCCCACTATGAGGACAAGGCGAAAGAGTATGCCGCGATGATGGCCAAGACGGACGATGTCACCAATGATGTCTACAAACAAAGTCTCAAGCAGTTCAACGACTCGATCGACAAGGAAAAGGTATATCTGTGGTATACCGGTGCGCAGGTGCGCCAGATGGAGATCGGGCTCGGCCTCGACCTGAAGGGTGGTATGAACGTGGTGCTCCAGATCTCGGTACCCGACCTTCTCCGCCAGTATGCAGCCGGCGACGCCCAGCTCAAGCAGATCGACGCCGCCATAGCCAAGGCAGAGGCCGAAGGAGCAAAGCCGGCAGACAAGAACTTCATTCAGCGCGTGGCCTCCTTCTTCCAGCCCGAGACCATGGCGTCGCTCTTCGTCCACGAAGGCGAGGCCCTGTCGACCCTCAAGGCCAACGCCACGAACGCTGAGGTGACCGCCGCTCTGGAAAAGCAGGTAGACTCACAGATTGACGCTGCCTTCAATATCTTCCGCACCCGTATCGACCAGTTCGGTGTCGTTTCTCCCAACATCCAGAAACTTCAGGACAAGAACGGCCAGGTGCTCCTCGAGCTCCCGGGCGTGAAGGAACCCGAACGTGTGACGGAGCTTCTGAAATCATCGGCCAACCTCGAGTTCTTCGAAGTCTACAACTATAACGAAGTCGCCAACGAGCTGGCCACCGCCGCAGCAGCATACGCCGCGCAGGACACCATCTCGCACACCAACCTCATCGCCCTTCTGGGCGGACAGATGCGCCCCGGCTCACCCGTTATCGGTATCGTGGCGGCCGCCAACCGTCCCCTGGTCGACTCCATCATGCACTCGCCCACGGTGAAGTCCAAACTCCCCGCCGACTTCAACGCCCTCTGGGACGTCAAGCCCACAGAGTATCCCGTCCTCGACGAGCAGGGCAACCCGAAGCTCAAGGCCAACGGCGAGCCCCAGACCACTCCCTACTGGCAGCTGATCGCCCTCAAGGGCGAACCCGTCCTCGAAGGTGACGCAGTCACTTCGGCCGACGCCGACTTCGACAAAATGCGCGGTAACACCGTCAACATGCGCATGTCTGACCGCGGCGCCGCACAGTGGGCAACCATCACCCGCAACAACATCGGCCGCCCGATCGCCATCGTGCTCGACGAACACGTCTACTCGTTCCCCAATGTAAACAACGAAATCACCGGCGGCAACTCCGAGATCACCGGTAACTTCACCCTCGAAGAGGCAAACGACCTCGCAAACGTCCTCAAGTCCGGCAAGATGTCGGCCAAGGTTGAGGTCGTTTCGAACAACGTCATCGGCCCGTCGCTCGGCGCCGAGGCCATCCAGCAGGGCTTCGTCTCCTTCATCGTGGCCCTCGTGCTGCTGATGATCTTCATGATCGCCATCTACGGCCTCATCCCCGGTCTGGTCGCCAACGTCGGCCTGATGCTGAACCTCTACTTCACCTTAGGCATCCTCGCCTCGCTCCAGGCCGTGCTGACCCTCTCGGGTATCGCCGGTATCGTGCTCGCCCTCGGTATGGCGGTTGACGCGAACGTGCTTATCTTCGAACGCACCAAGGAGGAACTCAAGAACGGCAAGAAACTCCGCCAGGCCATCTCCGAAGGTTACTCAAACGCCTTCTCGGCCATCTTCGACTCGAACCTCACCTCGGTCATCACCGGCATCATCCTTCTGATTTTCGGTTCAGGTCCGATCAAGGGCTTCGCAACGACCCTAATCATCGGTCTTGTCTGCTCGTTCTTCACCGCAGTCTTCCTGACGCGCATCGCCTTTGACCTCATCACAGCCAAGGGACGCAACGCCGGCATGACTTTCGACACCAAGCTGAGCCGCAACTTCCTTACCAACACCCACATCAACTTCATCGGCAAGTCGCGCTACGCCGCTGTGGTATGGATCACGCTTATCGTCATCTCGATCGCCTCGCTCGCTATCCGCGGCATGAACCAGGGCATTGACTTCTCCGGCGGACGCAACTATGTCGTTCAGTTCGAGAAGAACGTTGACCCGGCCGCCATCCAGTCCAAGCTCCTCACCCAGCTTCAGGAAGCAGCCGACGACAAGACCGTCTCTGTGGGCGTCATCTCTATCGACAACCCGACCAAGGTCCGCATCTCGACAAACTACAAGATCGGCACCGAGTCTCCCAACATCGAAAAGGAAATCGCCGGCCTCCTCTACCAGGGTCTTCAGGACGAACTGACCGGACCTGACGGAAAGGTAATGGACGAGAACGCATTTGCCATCGCCGACGAAAGCCACGGTATCATCTCGATCCAGAAAGTGGGACCGTCAGTGGCAGACGACATGCGCCGCGACGCATACTGGGCCGTGGGCATCGCCGTTGTCTGCATGTTCCTCTACATCCTTCTGCGCTTCCGCAACATCGCCTTCTCTGTCGGTGCTGTGAGCGCCGTCGCCCTGACCGCCTTCCTCATCGTCGGCTTCTACTCCGTATGCTGGGGCTTCCTCCCCTTCTCTATGGAGATTGACCAGTCGTTCATCGCCGCCATCCTGACCATCATCGGTTATCAGATCAACGACACCGTGGTAGTCTTTGACCGTGTGCGCGAGATGTTCAAGGTATACCCCTCAGAAGACCGCTTCAAGACCTTCAACCGCTCGCTGAACACGACACTGAGCCGAACGATCATGACCTCGTTCTCGACCCTGCTCGTGCTTCTGTGCATCTTCTTCCTCGGTGGCGACACTATCCGCTCGTTCACATTCGCCATGATCTTCGGTGTGATTGTCGGCACGTTCTGCTCGCTCTTCTGCGCAGCACCCGTTGCATACTACATCATCAAGAACAACACCAAGAAGAAAGCCATCGCCAACGACGGCAAGCCCGCTCTTCAGGGCAACCGCCGCTTCAACTGATTCCACTATAATCCTACATAACCGGGCCGGGTCCGAATCGCGATGATTCGGACCCGGCTCACTTTATAGGCCTATCGTAGGGTTAATTTGTAGAGAGAGGTCTTTGACATCCACATAAGGGATTTTCTCATGCCCAAGATAAAGGGCCCATCGACATCACGTCAGAGGCCCTAAATCTAATTGAAAGTACTATGATATAAACGTAACACTCTGAGGGGAACAATGGTTGACCTCGCAAAACGTTAAATTCTGTTGTATGTCCCGTAGCCCGAAAGTTTGAGGCTGAAACATTGAACCTTAACTTTTGCTGATGTGTTAATTATGATGAACAATTTTATAGATTTTTATGGAAATACAACAGATAAAGTCTCCGGCGGACATCCGTAACCTCAATGTCCCGGAGCTTCAGACATTATGTGCCGAACTTCGCCGGACCTTCCTTCAGAAGGTCTCCGAGCATGGAGGCCATATAGGGCCGAACCTTGGCCTGGCCGAAGCCACAATCGCCCTTCACTACGTCTTCGACACACCGAAAGACAAGATTGTCTTCGACGTCTCCCACCAGACATACTTCCACAAAATGCTCACCGGGCGTATCGAGGCGTTCCTCGACCCGGCGAAATATGACGACGTGACGGGATACACCAATCCCAGCGAGTCCGAATATGACCTCTTCACCATCGGCCACACCTCGACTGCAGTCAGCCTCGCCGGCGGTATCGCCAAGGGGCGCGACCTGCAGGGAGAGAAGTACAACGTTGTCGCCCTGGTCGGCGACGGCTCGCTCAGTGGCGGCGAGGCCTTTGAAGGACTCGACACCGGCGCCACGCTCGGCTCAAACTTCATCGTGGTCGTCAACGACAACAACATGTCCATAGCCGAAAACCACGGCGGTCTCTATGACAACCTCAGACTGCTGCGCGAGACCAACGGAGAGGCTCCGGACAACTACTTCAAAACGCTCGGATACGACTACCTGTATGTCGGCGAGGGCAACGACCTCGAAGCCCTCATCGAGGCCTTCAAGAAGGTCAAGGACACGGATCATCCCGTTGTGGTCCACATTCACACCGACAAGGGCCACGGTTACAAACCGGCCGAGGAACAGAAGGAGCGTTTCCACTATTCAGGCCCCTTTGACCTGGAGACGGGAGAGTCTAAAGAGAGCGATGAAGGTGAAAGCTATGACGAGATCTTCGCCAACGAGATGCTCGCCGAGATGAAGGCAGATCCTAAGGCATGCGTACTGACGGCAGGCACACCCGGCGTACTTGCCTTCACTCCGGAGCGACGCGCCGAAGCCGGAAGGCAGTTTATCGATGTAGGCATCGCCGAGCAGGAGGCAGCCGCCATGGCCTCCGGCATCGCAAAGGCGGGAGGACGCCCCTGTTTCGGGGTCGTGAGCTCCTTCATCCAGCGCGCATACGACCAGCTGTCTCAGGACATCGCCATCAACAACCAGCCTGTTGTCCTCAATATCTTCTACGGGACGATTTTGGGCATGAACGACGTCACCCATCTGGGGTGGTTCGACATCGCGCTCATATCAAACATCCCGGGGTGGGTGTTCCTGGCTCCGACGACGGTCGAGGAGTACCTCTCGATGCAGCGTTGGGCCATGAAGCAGACCTCATATCCGGTAGCCATCAGAATCCCCGGAGGAGAGGTTCGTCACTCGTCCGAGCCGGTACAGGCAGACTGGTCCGACCTGAACAAGTTCAAGATTGAGAAACGGGGCGACACCGTCGCGCTCATAGGCGAGGGCACGTTCCTTGGCCTTGCGCAAGAAGTCGCACAGAACCTCGAGAAGCAGGGGGTGAAGGCAACCGTAATCAACCCGCGCTATCTGAGCGGTCTGGACACAGCGATGCTTGACGACCTGAAGGCGGACCACCGCCTTGTGGTCACTGTCGAAGACGGCGTACTTGACGGCGGCTTCGGAGAGAAGGTTGCGCGCTATTATGGCCCCACGGACATGAAGGTGATGAACTACGGACTCGAAAAGAAGTTCGAGGACCGGTATGACTACGGTCGCCTGCTCGAGGCCAACCGTCTGACGGCGCCGCAGATCACGGAGGACATTCTCCGGGAACTCTCCCGTGACTGACGGTTTTTCGCCCGAGGAGTCTCGAGTTTTTCGAGTTTTTCGAGTTTTTCGGGTTCTTCGAGCATCTCGAGATTCTCGAAAATCTCGGTAGACGAAAATCTCGAGAAACTCGGAGAGTTCTCAACGACAATACGAAAAAACGGGATGGAGCCGTGGGCTCCATCCCGTTTTTCAGTATTGTCGGTTTCGTTTACTTGCCGGTGGTTATGCGGATAGAAACGCCGCCATCGGGGTTAACGTCGATTTCGAGGGTTGTGCCGCCGGGGATGCGGATTTCAGAAGCACCGGCGTTCTTGCGCTTCGGCAGAACAGCTGCCTCAGCAGTGCCGCCGTCTGTGGGCGAGAGGGCGCGGGTGTAGTCGATTCCGTGAACGGGAGCGACGGGAGACTGTGCGGGAGCCTCAGCCTTGGCTGCGGGCTTCGGAGCGGGTGCTGCAGGCTTCGGAGCGGGAGCGGCCTTCTTGGCAGCGGGAGCGCCGGCACCGGCAAACTCGAAGATGGGCTGGTCGGTGGCCATCACGTCGCCCTCATCGATGAGGATGCGTGCGATGACACCTTCGCGCTCGCTGACGAGGTTGTTCTCCATCTTCATTGCCTCATAGGTCAGAAGGACATCACCGGGCTTAACGGCGTCACCTACCTTAACCTTCATTTCGAGGACAGTACCGCCCATGGGAGCGACCATGACGGGACCGCCGGCTGCGGGAGCCTCCTCGGCTGCTGCGGGAGCGACAGCCTGGCCTTCGGCAGCGAACTCGATCAGCGGCTGGTCGGTGGCCATCACGTCACCTTCGCCGACGAGGATCTGCTTAACCACGCCACCCTTGTCGCAGGCGAGGTCGTTCTCCATCTTCATTGCCTCGTAAACGAGCACGGTGTCGCCGGGCTTAACGGTGTCGCCGACCTTCACCTTGAGCTCCATGACGGTACCGCCCATGGGAGCCTTGAAGACGGGGCCGGTTACTTCGCCGGCAGCTGCGGGAGCGGCCTGTTTCTCTTCAACCTTCGGAGCGTTTGCATATTCAGCCTTGCGGAGGTTGTTGAGATAAGTCTTGGCCACGGCGGGGAGAAGTTCGAGAAGGAGGAACTCCTCTTCGTTGGCAGCGAGCTTGACGCCGCCGAACTTCTCGAGCACGGGGTTCTCGGGAGTCTTGTATGAGCTAACGTCGTAGGGTTTCTCCTCGGCGCTGCCGGTGATCTGCTCGCGGAACTTGGGATCAACGGGGACGGGGGTCGTGCCGTATTCACCCTTCACGAGAGCGATGAACTGGTTGTTCTTGTTGGTATAGTCGGGGTTGCCTTTGCGACGGTCAACG
>CAZUAK010000018.1:20291-23157 GCA_964618395.1 uncultured Sangeribacter sp. | reverse complement strand
AGGTAGCGGGCGCCGTGGCGGGCAATGTAAGCCGTCCCGACAGGTTCCAGACGGGTGATGGAGGCGGGCGTGACCGAGTCGGCCGCCGCGAAGTCGTAGGGCATCATCGTGCCGTCAAGCTCTGGCGGAAGGACGGTAAAGGCCCCCGCGCAAAAAGTCAGGCAGTAACAGAAAAGTGTCAGCAGGATTTTCATCATAAGGACGGTCGGTGTTTGGAGTTAAAGCTCACCCAGGGTGTCAAGCGCCTCTTCAACCTCGGCGTTAATGAGGTCAAGGTCGAGGATGTCGAGTGCGTCGGGGAGCACCCCGAGCAGTTCCTCGATAGCTTTCTCAGAGGGTTCGTCGCCAAGGAGTGAAGCGATGTAGAAATGGCTCAGAGAGTCTTCGTAAGAATAAGGCAGTCCCTGCGCGAGAGAGTATCCGTCGCCCAGGGAGCGGTAGACCTCACCGAGCAGAGCTGCATCCCCCAATAGCCGGGCAGCCTCGGGCAGCGTCGGCGCGTTGCGGTTCAGCATCGCGGCCAGCTTTGTCCGCGCGTCGGGCAGACCCTTGTCCGCAGCCTCCATATAGAGCCTTGCAGCCAGAGGGAAGTCCGTCTCCGGTGTCCCCGGCTCGGAGATAAGGTCGGCAAGCTGGGTCATGGCCGAGGGGAGTCCGGCATCGGCCGCCTTCCCGAACCAGAACAGTGCCTGGCCGCGGTCGGGGACCACCAGTTTACCCTCGTTGAGCAGTGCGCCGAGGTTGTTGGCCGCCTTCGCATCGCCGCTTAGAGCCGCTTTTTCAATCCATTCCAGTCCCTCTTCGGGATTGGCCGGAACGCCCTCTCCGCGTATCAGGCGGAACCCGAGATAGTTCTGCGCCGGGGCATAGCCCGCTTCGGCCGACAGACGGTAGAGCCGCGTGGACTCAAGGGTATCTTTGGGGATGGAGTCATAACCGATGTCGTGAACGTAGGCGAGGCGGTAGAGAGCCTCGCCGTCACCCTTGGCCGCGCGCTCAGTCAGCGCACGCAGCGAAGCGCGCGCACGTTCCGACGCCTCAGAGACCTCCGTGACCTCCTTGGCCACGGGTGCTTCCGAAGCCTCTGCTGCCTCCGGAGTCTCCGCCGGCACAGAGAATGCGCTCACGAGCGCGAACAGTATAAAAAGAATGTTTTTCATAAGTTTGTGTATGATAACTGTGGCGGGGGCGCCGTCTCACTTCGGAGTGAGCGTCACCAGCGGGACGAGCATCTCTTCGAGCGATATGCCGCCGTGCTGGAACGTCCCGTCATAGTACTGGACATAGTAGTTGTAGTTGTTCGGATAGGAGAAGAAGTCGTTGTTCATCGCATAGATGAACGTGCTCGAAAGATTCGGCGACGGGAGCCCGAAGCGCTTCGGGTCCTTCATCTCATAGACCTGTTTGGGGTTATAGTTGAGGTTCTTTCCGACCTTATAGCGCAGGTTCGTGTTCGTGTTGCGGTCACCGACCACCTTGATGGGGTTGTCGACGCGGATGGAGCCGTGGTCAGTGGTCAGGATGATCTTGAACTTCAGCTCCGCCAGGCGGCGGAAGATGTCGATAGCCGACGAGTGGCGGAACCATGACTCGGTCAGCGAGCGGTATGCCGCGTTGTTGTTGGCCAGCTCGCGTATCATCTTCGACTCCGTGCGGGCGTGCGAGAGCATGTCGATGAAGTTCATCACCACCACGTTGAGCGGAGTGTCCTTCAGCGAGTTTATCTTTCCGAGGAACTTCTCGCCGGCCGAGGAGTCGTTGAGCTTGTTGTATGAGAAGCGGTCCTTCCGGCGGTAGCGGTCGAGCTGGGTCTGGATGAGTTCCTTCTCATGGATGTTGAGACCCTCGTCCTCGTCCTCCTCTACCCACAGCTTGGGGAACATAGTGGCTATCTGCAGGGGCATGAGTCCGGCGAAGATGGCGTTTCGGGCATACTGGGTGGAGGTGGGCAGGATTGTGGGATAGAGTTCCTCCTGAACGTTGAAATACTCGCTGAGCAGCGGCTGGATGACCCTCCACTGGTCAAGACGGAAGTTGTCTATGATTATGACGCAGACCTTCTCTCCCGCATCGAGCAGCGGGAAGACACGCTTGGAGAAGATGTCGGGGCTCGACAGGGGGCGGTCCGGACCGTCAATCCAGTCTTCATAATTGCGCTTGACGAACTTGCAGAACCCCGCGTTGGCGTCGCGTTTCTGCATGAGCAGCAGCTCGTCCATCGAGGTGTCCTTGTCGGCGAGCTTTATCTCCCAGAAGACAATCTGGCGGTAGACCTCCTTCCAGTCTTCGAGCGAGGCGGCCATGTCAATCTGGCGCGAGATGCGCGTGAACTCCTGCTGATAGTCCGACGTGGTCTGTTCGGCCACGATCTTTGCGCTGTGGAGGTTCTTTTTGAGCGAGAGCAGGATCTGGTTGGGGTTGACAGGCTTGATGAGATAGTCGGCTATCTGGTTTCCGATGGCCTGGTTCATTATGTTCTCCTCTTCGGATTTGGTGATCATGATGACCGGCACGTCGGGGTGTGTCTGGTTTATGCGCGTGAGGGTCTCGAGTCCGGAGAGGCCGGGCATGTTCTCGTCAAGGAGCACGAGGGCGAAGGGCTCGCGTGCAAGCGCATCGAGCGCGTCGCGGCCGTTGGAGACGGTCTCGACTTCATATCCCTTCGCCTTGAGGAACATTATATGTGGTTTGAGCAGATCGATTTCATCGTCGGCCCATAGTATCTTTTCCATGTTTTTTGGTTTTTAGGGGGCGGGGGTTTCGGAGGATTCGGGAGAGGCGGGAGACTCAGGAGTTTCGGGAGACTCTGGAGCTGCAGGAGATTCAGGAGAGGCAGGAGACTCAGGAGAGGCAGGAGACTCGGGAG
>CAZUAK010000018.1:0-20191 GCA_964618395.1 uncultured Sangeribacter sp. | reverse complement strand
GCTGCAGGAGATTCAGGAGAGGCAGGAGACTCAGGAGAGGCAGGAGACTCGGGAGTTTCGAGGGACTCGGGAGCGTCCGGGTTGTCGGGCGTTTCCTCGGTCTCTTCGAGGCCTTCGAGGGCTTTGGCCTCGGCCTGCTCTACGGCTTCGTCGGCCTCGAAGCGGAAGTACTCCTCGAAGGTGCGGCCTTCGCGAAGAAGGAGCTCGAAGTTGGCCTTGCTTATCATCACCGGACGCACTCCCTCGGGGAGCTCGAAGTCTTTCGATGTCATCACCGAGCGGTAGTGCTCAAGCTGGCGCAGGTTCTCAAAGCCTTTGATGATGAGCAGGCCTATGTTGCCGAAGCTCATCTGCTCGAGGTCGAAGTCCTGGACTACAAACGAGGAGAAGTTGAACCGCGCTACGTCATACAGCAGCTGGTTGGAGCTGATGGAGTCACGGTCGAAGGCGAGGACGAGATACTGCGGCTTGTTGGGGTCGCGCTCGAAGGCTGCGGGCTGTCCGTCAGAGGCTAAGGGGGTCTCGGAGTCGGTGAGTCGGAGATCCCAGATCATTCCGCGGGTGTTGGAGCTGCCGGCGTTCGGCGTGCGCCCGGCGTTGAGGCCGCGCAGGATGCTGCCCGCCATGTCGGTCATGTCCGTGTCGGGCCACTTCTGAAGCAGTTCCGTCAGACGCTCCTTGAATTTGTCATAATCCTTTTCGGTCAGATATGACAGCGCGTCGATGAAGACGAACTTCGGAAGTATCGGCGACAGGGGATAGGTCTTCTGCATCTCTTCGGTCAGGCGGTGAACCTCGCCGTTGCGGTCGGCGAGATAGGCGTCATACGTCTCCTGATACATCGACTCCTGGCGGACGTGCATCGTCCTCAGGTTGTTGAAGTAGTCGGGATCCAGCATGGCCTTGCCGTATGGCGAATCGGGGAAGTCCTTTATGATAAGGTCCTTCCACTTCTCCGCGTCAGCGCGGTTGTCGCTGCGGACCGCCATCAGGTAGAGGTTGTAGTAGACGTCCAGACGGTAGATGTTGTCCGGATAACGCTCTTCGAGTTCAAGGAACTCATGGCGCGCGGCGGGGAAGTCCTCGAGTTTGTCCTTGAGGATGATGCCCATGTTGTAGAGTCCCTCCTGGATGACGTCGTTTGCGGTCTGGATCTCCTCCTCGGTCTTCGGAATCTGGGCGAGATAGAACTCGACGTTGTGCGGATCCGAGGCTGCTTCGAGGGCTGCGCGTTCCTCTTCGGGGATGGAGTCGTTGACGGCCTGCGCCTCGTTTTCGCTGTCAGGAGCGGCCGGTTCTTCGAACGAGAATGAGGTCTTGTTCCGTCGGCGCCAGTCATCTTCGAGCTTACGCGAGCCCCACTTGCGCTGGAACTCCGTCTTACCCTGGTTCTTGGTCATGGTGTTGTAGAAATACCATGACTTGTCGGTGTTCATGGTGAAGGCCGGGGCCGGGCCGGCAGCCTGTCCCATAAGCGAGTTGGCGTCTGAGTTAGCCTTGGCCTCTTCGATTCTGGCAGCCTCTTCGGCCTCTTTTTCCTGTCGGATAAGCTCGTCGACTATCCTCTGGCAGACCTCACGCTGCTCCTCCTCGGGGAGCTTTGAGAGCTCGAGCAGCGAGTCCTGAAGCTGGACGTTCTCGGCGTATACCACAAGCTCGTCGAGCACGTCGCTGCGCCGTTTCAGGGTCTTGTAGTCGGGGAAGGTCTCGGGCAGCTGCGGGACAGCCTCGGAGTAGCAGGGCTGCGCCTTGATATAGTCATGCTCGTCGAAGTATATGTTTCCGAGCGCGACTCCGACCAGGGCCTTGTCGATGCCGTTGCGCGTGGACTTCTCCATGGCGAGGATATAGTTCTGCTTGGCCTCGGCGGTGTCCTTGCGTGACATGTAGAGGTTGCCGATGGCGTAATATATCTGGTCGAGGAACTCATTGTTGCGCTCATAACGTGCCAGCGAGCGCAGGGCGCGGACCTCGCCCGAGATATCCTTGCCGGTGAAGACCTCGCTCTGCTTGATGCGGGCGTTGAACTTGGTGCGGTATGGCGTGGCGAGTCCTGAGCCGGCTTTCTTGAAGGCTTCGTAGGCCTGGCGGTTGTCGCCTATCTGGCGCGCCGCCTGGCCGGTGAGGAACCAGAGGCGGTTCTTCTGTGTGCCGGAGGCTGCGTTGGCGGCCGCCTTCAGATAAGGTATGGCCTTGGCATACTCGTGCACCCTCACCAGGTAGTCGCCCATCGTCTCGTTATACAGGCTGCGGAGTGACTTGGAGGTAAGCTCCTTCTCCTTTATCTTCGAGAGGATGTTGTCGGCCTCATAGTCCCAGTCCATCGCGCAGTAGCATCGCGCCTGCCATAGCTTGGCCTCGGTCACCACGGCGGGGAGCCATGTGAAGTGTCTCGAGATATACATGAACGTTGACGAAGCCCCGAGGAAGTCACCGTTCATGAACTGGCTCTTGGCCATCATCATCCACGCGTTGTGGATAAAGGGGTTGAACTCGTTGCGGGCGCGGAACTCCTTCTCTTTGGCAGAGCCGGATTTTTTATCGGGTTTTTTGGTGATGGAGTGAAGCTGGATGGCCTTCTGCATCTTCTCGATGGTTCGGTTGAAGTCTCCCGAGGGCTGCGGCAGCTTGTTGTCGGCCTTTGCCTCGGCCGGATGTGTCATGACGAAACGGGTATAGTCGTCTTCATACCCCTTCTCCATCGCGTCCAGGGTCTCCTTATAATGTTCCGACCCGTTGAAATAGACGTTATACCGAGTTGTAAAGGCATGCCAGTTGCGAGACGCCGGAGTGTTCTTCTTCGTAGAGCACCCCGTCATCAACACCGTCGCCACCACGGCGACCACCAAACCACAAAAGTAGAAAAAGCGCTTCATCACCCTTTATAAACGTAAAATCCCGCAAAAGATTTTGAAACAGGGCCTAAATCAGTGAAGAGTCTTAAGGTGGAAGAGACAAGGGGCCTGTGGAGGGTATGACGCCAAATGCGGGCATACGGGATATTTCAGGGCTGGGAGAGGTCCTCTTGGAGGTGGTGGCGCTGAGGTGGCGGAGGTTTGGGTGTGGAACGGCGCTTTTTGGCTTTGGATTTCTTGGTGTCCTTCGCGGAAGAAGCGGTTGTGTCTCTGTGCTGCTTTTTCGATTTGGCGGATGCTGACTCTTTTGAGTTGGAAGTTGCTGACCCGTCTTTGGCGGAGCGCTTTGTGGAGTGGTGGATGTAGGCGCCATCTCCGGAGTCGGTCTTCTCGTAAATGTCAATAGTGTCGGTATCCGAAGTGGCGACTACCCCCGGAGGTGTCCCTCCGGTCCGACATTGGCGCACGAGGAACCCTCCGCCGATAAGCGTGATACCGATCGTGTATAACGCTATCATTCCGTTTCGCTCACGCGCCGACAACGGCACCCGTCCTTTTCCCATACCTTTCGCTTCTTAAAAACTACTTATCTCTGCGGAAGGGAGTTCTCTAAAGTATCAAGATCGTCGAAAAGAGTAAGGTCTTCTTCATCAGCTTTCCGGGCCTCAATCTTTTTTCTGCGTGCATTGAAATCACTGTATATTTCCTTTACCTTAGCCTCCATTTGGGCATGGGTAATCCTCCCTTTACTTTTCAGCAGAGGTTTATCCTGGAAGTCCAGTAGATTGTCAACATTCTTCCGCCAATACTCAAGGGTAAGATCCTGTCTGCCCTTGACACGCAGTTCCGCACTGGTAAGAAATATCTCGACTAACCTGTTCAGATCAGCTATTTCCTCTTCCCAAAGATAGTTCTTTGCGACCACTATATCTCCTTGCCTTACGATGTTGCCTTTCCATGTAGTAAGCCCCATATTCGGCTTTTCGGCATCCGCGCGCTCAATAATGAGTTCAGCCGCCGTCTTCTGAGTTATGGCGTATATAAGTTTATTCTGTGTCTCCGCAAAGAACATCTGTGTGGACTTATCCGTGTTATCGTAGTCACTGCTCAACTTGAAGAGGTCTTTTATCTTCTGGTAGAATCTTTTCTCCGATGCACGGATATCCCTGATCCGGAGAAGGAGTTCATCAAAATAATCCACTCGACCGTCCGGATTCTTCAGCCGCTCATCATCCATGGTGAAGCCTTTGATCAGATATTCCGAAAGGTGTTCGGTTGCCCATTTTCTGAATTGAGTTCCTCGGACACCCCGAACGCGATATCCGATGGCAATAATCATCTGTAACGAATAGTACTCAACGTTGTATTGCTTCCCATCCGAGGCAGTTGTTAAGTAATACTTAACAACTGAATCTTTATCTAATTCCTTTTCATTTAGAATATTAGATATGTGAAGACTGATGTTTGGCTTGGAGGTGGCAAAAAGTTCAGCAATCTGGGCTTGATTGAGCCAGATGTTGCCGTCTTTAGCGTAAAGGGCTACTGAACTGCGCCCGTCAGGGGTGTTGTATATGATAAGATCTTGCACGGTGATGTCACGGTTGGGAGGTGGTCAATTGAAGGTGGCGCGGTCAAGGGAGCGATAGCCGATGGCCTCGGCTATGTGGCGCGTCAGCACGGGAGTATGGACCGCTTCGGCCGGCGTCATGTCGGACGCGTAGTCGAGGTCTGCTATGGTGCGGGCCACACGCAAGATGCGGTCGAAGGCACGTGCCGACATGTTGAGCTTCGTCATGCGTTCTTTCAGCTTTGCCATTCCATCCTCGTCAGGCCACGCATATTCATGGAGAAGCCGCGAGTTCATCTGCGCGTTGGAGTATATGCCCGGAAGGTCCTTGAAACGCTCCTGCTGGATGGCCCTGGCGGCCACCACCCTGCGGCGTATTTCCTCGCTGCTCTCGGCCGGGGTCTTGTCGGCCATGGCGTCAAAGGCTACCGGCTCAATCTCAACCTGAATGTCGATACGGTCCAGCAGCGGTCCCGAAATGCGGTTCATGTAGCGCGCCTGCGCTCCGGCCGGACACGTACAGGGGCGCGTCGGATGGCCATAATAACCGCAGGGACACGGATTCATCGAGGCCACCAGCATGAAAGAGGCCGGATAGTCAACCGTATACTTGGCACGCGCCACCGTTATCACTCGGTCCTCTATGGGCTGGCGCATCACCTCAAGGACGTTTCGGGCAAACTCCGGAAACTCGTCGAGAAAGAGCACTCCGTTGTGGGCGAGCGAAATCTCTCCCGGCATAGGCGTCGCGCCACCGCCCACAAGGGCCACGGGCGAGACTGTATGGTGAGGAGTCCTGAAGGGGCGGCGCGTCATCAGCATCGACCCTCGGTTGAGTTTCCCCGCTACCGAGTGTATCTTGGTGGTCTCGAGAGCCTCGCCTAAGCTCAGCGGCGGCAGTATTGAGGGGAGCCGCTTGGCCATCATGGACTTTCCGGCTCCGGGAGGCCCTATCATAATGAGGTTGTGACCACCGGCACAGGCCACCTCAAAGGCTCGTTTGACACTCTCCTGCCCCTTCACCTCGGCGAAGTCAAGGTCGAATTTATCGGCCTGTTCGGCAAAGATGCGACGCGTGTCTATGACTGTCGGCCCCGGTGCACCCTCCTCCTCGGCAAGGACAGCGACGGCTTCGCGCAACGTGCGGACCCCATAGACCTCAAGATTGTTGACCACGGCAGCCTCCGTCACGTTGGCTTCGGGGACAATGAGCTTGTGTATGCCCATCGCCCGCGCCTTGACGGCAATCGGGAGCGCACCCCTGACCGGGAGCACCGACCCGTCGAGCGAGAGTTCGCCGATGACCATGCAGTTGGCCAGGTCGGGAAATTCATACTGTCCCGCCGCGGCGATGATGCCGATGGCTATGGGGAGGTCAAATCCGGCCCCCTCCTTCTTGATGTCGGCCGGGGCGAGGTTGACCAGAATGCGGAAGCGCGGAAAGTGTATCTGCTGCTGGGTGAAGGCGGCCGCTATGCGGGAGTAGGCCTCGCGTACCGCCGTGTCGGCCATGCCGACGATATTAAACAAGGCTCCTTTTTCGATAAAGGTCTCGACAGTCACCGGCAGCGCGTCGATGCCGCTGATCGAGGCCGAATACAGTTTGGAGAGAAGGGGGCGCGGAGCTTTGTCAGAAGCCATGGTGTTGAATTTTTAAGGCGGTGTCTGTGTGGAGGGTGTGTCTGTCAATAAAGTATTTCTGTCCGTGAGGCTGCGGGCCGGGCGGTTGGGAGTGGTCTGTCACAACTCCCTGCGGAGACGCGTCAGGGCCTCAGACAGGTCCGAGCCCTTATAACGGACCTCTCCCTTGGGCCCGAAGATGACGAAGGTCCGGTAGGCACTTATGCCGAAGCGCATCGCCTCCCGATTGGACGTCCCCTCGGCCCACCATCCCCGGGTGAATCCCGGAAGGGTGTCGGCGTTGACGATGTTTCTCCAGCGCAGGGAGTCGCCGTCAAGACAGACGTCGGCCAACAGCAGGCGCACGCTGTCCTGTCTGTGTGCGCGGCTGAAAGCCCGCAGGGTGTCGACGATTTCGGTGCGCATCGGGTCCGATATATGCCAGAACCAGACCAGCGAGGCTTTGCGTCCTTTGGCGACCGGGCGCAGGGTCTCACTCTTCTTTCCCGAAGTGCGTACCTTCAGACGGGGGAACACTTCCTTACCGGGCAGAAGCGTGACGTTTCCCTTGTCATCGAAGTCGAGGGTCGAGAGCGAAAGCATGTCGGGCGAGGCTATGAGGTTCACCAACGGGCTTTTTCTCTGTTTCTCCGCCATGCTGTTCCATAGCCTCAGAAACTCTTCGGGGTCGGCCTCGCGGTTAAATCTGAGCAGTAGCAGAAGCGGATCTATCTTTGATTTCGGATTTTTCTCCACGTATGAGGCCACGGCCTTGTTTATGTCTTTTGTCTCGTGTTGCGAGAGGACGCGGCTGTTCGCATCCTGCCACTCGCTCAGAAGGTCTGTGACCTCATTGCCCGTCATCTTCCACTCCACCGGATTTGAGGACTCTCCGGTGACGGTGAGTTTGTCACCCCTTTCGGCATACAGAAAAGTCTCCGGCAGGTTTCCGTTTGAACGGAATATATACACAATCGTCGGATTGATTGTAACGTATCGGGCCGAGTACTTACCCTGATGGATCGGGGCGGCCGTTTCTATCCACCTCCCCCCTTTTTTGTCAGAGGCATAATAGAGCAGCCTATAACTGTCCTCTATCTTCGGGTCAAGGTCAAACTCGATGTCAAACTCCTTTCCGCGGCACGAGGAAAGCAGAATCATCGTCAACAGGCACAGCCAGGGGAGTTTTTTCATCATCCGGAGTCAGTTTAATCTCTTCAAAATTACTAAATCTCGCAGATATAAAAAAGAGCAAAACGATATTAGCCAAGAAAGAGCCCTATAATATTAAAAAGTGTTAAGTTTGATACCATAATTGTAGCCATTTTTGTTCAAAGTATTATATTTGAATATAATTTAAAATGTACGTTTATGGAAGTTGTAAGTGCAAGAGAATTCAGGTCGAACATCGGAAGATTCCTTACGGCTGCGCGTCGGGGACAGTCGGTGCTTCTGACTTCGCGATTCGGAAATTTCAAGATTCTTCCGGTGACTGAAGAAGATTCTTTGACGACCCGCATCAGCGAAGGCCTGAAAGAAGTCAGTATGATAGAAAAGGGGGAGATGCCCGCCAAATCTGCAAAATCATTCTTAGATGAGCTTTGAAGTAATAACCGTACCCAGGTTTGAACGCCAGTTCAAACAATTACTGAAGAACTAAAAATATGAAAATGAAGGCGGCCGCGTCCGGGAAGGGCGCGGCCGATTCGGTGTATAAGGCTTTGAGAGGCCTTATTCTTTGTACTTCTTGAAGATGATCGAGGTGTTGTGTCCTCCGAAACCGAAGGTATTGGAGAGCACGGCGTTGATCTCACGCTTCTGGGCCTTGTTGAAGGTGAAGTTGAGGTTGTAGTCAACCTCGGGGTCATTGTCGCCTTCGACATGGTTGATGGTCGGGGGGACGATACCCTCCTCCATGGCCTTGACGCTGAGGAGACCTTCGAGGGCTCCGGCGGCACCGAGCAGGTGGCCCGTCATAGACTTCGTGGAACTGAGGTTCATCTTATAGGCGTGGTCACCGAAGACCTGAACGATTGCCTTTGCTTCGGAGATGTCGCCGACGGGAGTGGAGGTGCCGTGAAGGTTGATGTAGTCGATGTCTTCAGGTTTCATGCCGGCGTCCTTGAGGGCGCTTTCCATGACCAGACGGGCACCGAGGCCTTCAGGATGGGTAGCGGTTATGTGATATGCGTCAGCGCTCATGCCGCCGCCGGCAACCTCGGCATAGATGTGTGCTCCGCGGGCCTTTGCGTGTTCGAGCTCTTCGAGCACGAGAGCGGCCGCGCCTTCGCCGATGACGAAACCGTCACGCGAGCCGGAGAAGGGGCGCGAGGCGGTCGCCGGGTCATCGTTGCGGGTCGAGAGGGCCTTCATGGAGTTGAAGCCTCCGACACCGGCGGGGAAGATGGCCGCTTCGGCACCACCGGCGACGATAGCGTCGGCATATCCCAGGCGGATGGCGTTGAACGCGTCCACCAGGGCGTTGGTAGATGACGCGCAGGCGGAGACGGTCGCGTAGTTGGGGCCGTGGAAGCCGTGGTCAATCGAGATCTGGCCCGCGGCGATGTCTGCGATCATCTTGGGGATGAAGAAGGGATTGTATTTCGGTCCCTTTTCCTTATTGAGGGCATAGTAGCCGGCTTCCTCCTCGAAAGTGTGGAGACCACCGATACCGGCGGCGAAGATGACGCCGACGCGGTTTTTGTCCACACCCTCCTCGTTTTCAAGACCTGCGTCAGCGATGGCCTCGTCGGCGGCGACGATGGCATACATGGCATACAGGTCGAGGGTTCTCGCTTTCTTGCGGTCGAAGTGTTTGGCGGGATCGAAATCCTTGACTTCGCATGCGAACTTGGTCTTGAAGAGTTCGGCGTCGAAGTGGGTTATGGGGCCGGCACCGCTGACGCCGTTCTTGGCGTTCTCCCATGTGGTGGCAACGTCGTTGCCGATGGGGGTCAGGGCGCCGAGGCCGGTCACTACTACTCTTTTAAGTTCCATAAGAACGGGGATAGGTTAGTGATATGAAAATCGGCCGGCCGGGTGACGGCGGCCGATAGTTTGGTGGAGTTCCTTCGGGCTCTCAGAGGGAGCGCTACAGGAGGGGGGCTCTTAAGCCTGGTGCTCCTCGATGTATGCGATTGCGTCGCCTACAGTCGTGATCTTTTCAGCGTCTTCGTCGGGAATGGTAATACCGAACTCTTTCTCGAATTCCATGATGAGCTCTACAGTGTCGAGAGAGTCTGCACCGAGGTCTTTGCTGAACTCTGCTGCCGGTGTTACTTCGTTTTCGTCTACGGTGAGCTTATCTACGATGATAGCCTTCACTCTGTTTGCGATTTCTGACATTGTCTTCTGGTTTATTAGTTAATTCTATTTTTTCTTGTTGACTCTCACGCTTTTATGCCCTCCCGCCATGACGGACGGACACAATATGGCGCGTTTGAGACTGCAAAGAAAACGATTTATTTTCAAATATTAAAATATTTAACAAAAAATCGCACAAATTTTTGCATTGTGTGCAATTTTCCGGCCTCCCCCACAAACCGTTTTCCGCCCCTTTTTGTTATAGTTGTTGCCGGGGTATGACAGGCATCTTCTTCTGCAGCCCCGCTTCCACATCAACCCTTATCCTGAACCTGACCATGAAAGTCTTCATAAAAAATCTGGATTCTTATATCGATTTCCGAGGCGGCGAGACGCTGGCCGAAATCCTTGAGCGGCCTGAGGTCAGCCTTGACTTCACGCCCGTCTGCGCACGTGTGAACAACAAGACCGAGTCGCTGATGTTTCCCCTGTTCGCCCCCAAGCAGGTCGAGTTTGTCGGCCTGGAGGCCCCTGACGGATACCGGACCTATATCCGCTCGCTCTGCATGATGCTCTTCAAGGCCGTCACCGAGAAGGCGCCCGGGCTGTCGCTGCGCATAGAGCATGCCATCTCGCGCGGATACTACTGCCGCCTGTTTGAGCGCGAGACCGGAAAGCCCCTCGCCTGCCCGCCGGCCCTTGTCGAAACCCTGGAGGCCTTCATGAAGGAACTTGTCGGACGTGACTTGCGCTTCGTGCGCAAGGAACGCCTGACCGAAGATGCCCTGAAGCTCTTCCGCGCCGAGGGGCTTGACGACAAGGTCCTGCTGCTGGAGACAACCGGCAACCTCTACACAACCTACTACACCCTCGACGACCTCGCGGATTCCTATTACGGACCCCTTGTCCCCCGGACTTCCCGCTGTCCGGTCTTCGCGCTCGTTCCCTCTCACGAGGGGTTCCTGCTCATGGGCCCGGACAAGAAAGATCCCGTGCGCCCCACCGTCCCCGAGCCGCAGGAGAAGATGTTCCGCGCCTTCACCGACTATCAGGAGTTCAACCGCGTCGTCAAGGTCAGCACCATCGGCCAGCTCAACGAGGCCGTGGAGCAGAAGCGCACCGCCGAGCTCATCAATGTCGCCGAGGCGATGCACGATAAGTATCTCGGACGCATCTCAGACCGTATCTCCGCCCGCCACGACGATGGGGGGGCGCGTGTAGTCCTGCTCGCCGGACCCTCGTCGTCGGGCAAGACGACCACCACCAAGCGCCTGGCCATCCAGCTGATGACCAACCTCAAGGTCCCGAAGATGATCTCGCTCGACGACTATTTTGTCGACCGCTCCATCACCCCGCGTGACGAAACCGGAGATTATGACTACGAATCCCTCTATGCCCTGGACCTCGAGCGGTTCAACAGTGACCTGAACCGTCTGCTCGCCGGCGAGACCATCAACCTGCCGACCTACAGCTTCGAGACCGGCCACCGTCTCGAGCGCGAGCGACCCCTCCGGCTCGAAAAGGACGACATCCTCCTCATCGAGGGTATCCACGGACTCAACCCCGAGCTCACCGGCTCCGTTTCTCCCGACCAGATATTCAAGGTGTACGTGTCGGCCCTGACGACTTTGGGAATCGACGAGCACAACTGGATATCGCCCAACGACAACCGTCTTCTCAGACGTATCGTCCGGGACTATAAGTACCGCCACACTTCGGCCCTCGACACGCTGCGCCGCTGGCCGAGTGTCCGCCGGGGCGAGGAGAAGTGGATTTTCCCCTTCCAGGAGAACGCCGACGCGACATTCAACTCGTCGCTCATCTTCGAGCTGGGAGTGATGAAGAACTTCGCCGAGCCCATCCTTCAGGATGTCCCCCACAATGTCGAGCAGTATCGCGAGGCACACCGCCTGCTCCGCTTCTTAGGCTATTTCAAGTCAATCCCGGCCGACCAGATACCCTCGACCTCGCTGCTGCGGGAGTTCCTCGGCGGCTCCTCATTCCACTACTAAGACCCCGTTCCATTATTAAGACCCCCGTTTATATCAAGCCCCCGTTTTTTGTGAAACGGGGGCTTGGGCTATATCTTCAAAAACGGGCGGTCTCGCGGGGTTTCAGACCTTTATACCCCGGTCGAGCATCCTGTGCTTGACCATCATCCTCACGCACCTCGGCATACAGCCGACAATGAAGATGGCCAGGCGGTTTGTCAGTCCGTTGATATATTGCGCGCGTCCTTTCAGCAGGCGCGTAATGGCCTTCCGGGCGAATGTATCCGGGCGCTCGATGGCGTGAAGCCGCAGGGCCAGTTTTATCAGGTTCGGCGGCAACCCGAACAGCTCGGTCGCTATGCCCCCCGGACAGGCCACCATGACGTGCACGCCACTGTCGGCGAGTTCATAGTTGAGCGAGCGCGAAAAGACCCTCAGGAAAGCCTTCGTAGACGAGTACATAGCTATGCCCGGCATCGGCATCCAGCACGACATAGACGACATGTTGAGGATATACCCCTCTTTCTTTTCCGTCATCTTCTTTCCGAAAAGCCTGCAGAGGTCAACAATGGAGCGCACGTGGAGGTCGACAAAGGCGTTGAGTTTGTTCTCTGACGTCTCCAGCACCGGAGCGAAGCTGAAGATGCCGGCGTTGTTGACGAGGATGTAGGCCTCGAGGTTTCGCGTCTCGAGAAACGAGAGCACGACCGAGGCCGCGTCTTTCTTCGTCAGGTCCACACGCAGCGCCCACGTCCTCACGCCGTAGGCGTTGCTGATCTCTTCGGCCAGACGCGTGACCCCCTCGCCGTTATAGCTGACCATGACGAGGTCGGCGTGGCGGCTCGCCAGCACCCGGCAGAATTCCCTTCCGATGCCCCCGTCGGCGCCGGTGACGACGGCTATCCTCCCTCTGAGTGATTTTTGTCTCATCTGTTCCCTCCCTCCCTGGCTAAGATTTCTTTTATTTCGCGCTGAATCCCTTTGGGGAGCTCCTCCTTCACGTGGCGGTGACAGACCATGTCTTTGGAGTACATGCGTGCGATGCAGTAGTTTACGTGGTCACATCCGCAGCGGTGGTCCGCCTCGGCGGCTATGCGGTTGACGAAGTCGGGCTCGTTGAGCAGCGCGCGGCCCATCTGCACGAACTCGAATCCGGAGTCCATCACCCTGCGTGCCCCGGCGCCGTCGATGACTCCGCCGACGTATACCAGCGGCAGCTTCAGCCGCTCGCGGAACTTCAGCGAGTCTTCAAGGAAGAACAGCGGCTTGAAGGGTTCCTTCTTTATCATCCATTTACCCACGGCGCGCACGCCGTATTTCAGCCACAGCTGCTTCATGTAGTAGGTCATCGAGTATATGGGCATCTCTCCGCGCATGACATACATCGGGGCCTTGCTGACGAATCCCCCCGAGAGGACCAGGGCGTGCGCCCCGAGCCGCTCGAGCTCCTCGGCCACCGTCAGGCAGTCGTCTATCTCGAGTCCCCCCTTGAAGCCGTCGCGGGTGTTTGTCTTCACCAGCACCCCCATGTCGTCTCCGGCGGCCTTCATGACCTCCTCCATCACCATGCGCATGAAGCGCATGCGGTTGGCGAGCGAGCCCCCGAATTTGTCGCGCCTCCGGTTGGTGTATGGCGAGAGGAACTGCGAGATGAGGTAGCCGTGGCCGGCATGGACCTCGACGCAGTCGAAGCCGGCGTCGCGGGCCGTCCTCACGGCGTCGCCGAAGTCGCGGGCCAGCTTGACGAGCTCGTCCTCCCTAAGGCCGCGCACTATCGTGGGCGAGTAGAGGTTGAATCCTGTCGAGGCGCCGACCGGGATGCCCCCGGCCGTGGAGATGTGGGTCATGTTTCCGCAGTGGCCTATCTGTATGGAGGCCTTGGCGCCGTACTGATGAATGTCGTCGGTGATTTTCCGCAGCGGCGCGACTATCTCGGGGCGCAGCCACAGCTGCGTCTTGAACGAGAGGGCCGAGCGGCTCACCCCGGCGTAGGCCAGGGTCGTCATCCCCACGCCCCCCTTGGCCACCGACCGGTGATAGGCCGCCAGTTCTTCTGTCGGACCGTTCTCATAGCCCATCCCCTCGAAGGCCGCCGAGCGTATCGTGCGGTTCCGGAGTTCTACCGGGCCGATTTTATACGGTGTGAAAAGTGTGTCTTGGTGTTTGTCGTTCATGGCGCTCAATAGATGAAGGGGATGATGTAGTGGCGGCGGAGGTTGACATATTCCTGGCCGAACTCCGAGACATACCGGCCGTGGAGGGTCTTGGCGCGGGGCCCGAGGTTGGCGAAGGTCCAGATGACGAAAACCAGTCCCGGCAGGGACCAGGTCAGTATCGCGTAGCCGCCCCACTCTATGACCTCGCCCAGATAGTTGGCCGAGGTGACATAGCGGAACATGCCTCCGCGCGGAATATAGTGGCGCGTGTCGCCCGGACGGCGGAGATGGCGGATGATGTAGTCGGAGTGCCAGTTGATGGCCATCCCGCAGAAGAACACCGCACACCCCAGGATGAACAGCGGCGAGGCGAGCCACGAGACGGGGTATCTGTCGGCCGGACAGACATAGAACAGCCACCCGCCTATCATATAGGCATTCACGAGGTTGAACGTCACCCCCATCAGGACGATGGCCAGCGGCATCTTCGACTTCCCCTTTATCAGCAGCGGGAAGATGAACGAGCGCTGAAAGTAGTGGAAGAGGAAGAGTAACGCCATGACCATCAGCGCCGGCTCCCCGCGACGCGGCGAGCACAGCCACAAGGCCAGCATGGCGAAGAAGACCGGAGCCTCCATCACTATCCAGCCTATGCGGTTCGGGAGCGCCGGGCCCCACTTCGGCGAGTAGGTCATTCCGTAGCCGGCCGTGAGCTTCTGCAGCGCTATGAAGACGAGGACCGCGAGGCCTATCATGACGTAGCAGACGGTGTAGAATATATCGGGTGAGAACATGTTCCGGGTCAGTTTTGGTTCTTGGTGTCGGCTTCGGCCTTCAGTTTGGGATAGGCGATGCGCGTGTGGTAGATTGTGGCCAGGCGCCGCTTGAAGGTCTTCTTGATTTTCTGGATATCCTGAAACGAGATGGGGCTTTCGTTGAAGAGGCCGTCCTTTATCTGCGAGTCGACGATATTGTCTACCAGGCGGTCGATGCTCTCCTGTGAGTAGTCCCTAAGCGAGCGCGAGGCGGCCTCGACGGCGTCGGCCATCATCATGATGGCGGTCTCTTTCGACTGCGGGTTCGGACCGGGATAGCGGAACTTCTCGGGGTCCGTGTTCTCCGCGCCGCGTTCGTTGACGGCCGTGTTGTAGAAGTATTTCGTCAGGCCGCGCCCGTGGTGTTGCGAGATGAAGTCCTTGATGACCGAGGGGAGCTTCTCTTTCGAGGCCATCTCGAGTCCGCCGGTGACGTGTGAGATTATCTTCTGGGCCGATGTCTCGGGGTCGAGACCGGCGTGCGGGTTGACGCCGTGCTGGTTCTCGGTGAAGAAGACCGGAGACTCCATCTTCCCTATGTCATGATAGAGGGCGCCGGTACGGGTCAGCTGGGTGTTGGCCCCTATGGCGCGCGCCGCCTCCGAGGCGAGTGTCGAGACCTGCATGGAGTGCTGGAAGGTCCCCGGGGCCTCTTCGGCCAGGCGTCTGAGCAGCGGGTTGTTGATGTCCGACAGCTCCACGAGCGTCACGGTCGAGGTGAACCCGAAGGCCTTCTCGATGAGCCATATCAGGACATAGGCGAAAGAGAGGATGATGCTGTTGATGCCGTAGTTCATCACCGTGCGCCACGAGAAGGTGGAGAGCGTGCCCTCGCTCAGCAGCGTCAGGGCGACATAACACACCACATAGGCCAGGAACGTTATCAGGGCCGTGCGCAGCAGTTGCGAGCGTTTCGAGAGCTGCTTGAGGCTGAAGGTCGCCAGCAGCCCGACGGCAAGCTCGCTGAAGATGAACGAGAAGGGGAACGTGGCCACCAGAGACGTCACCAGCACCGTGATCAGAAGCGAGAAGATGGCCGTCCGCGAGTCGGCGAAGACCATGATGATGATCGGAACGGCCGCGAAGGGAACGTACGTCAGGCCGCGGGGAAAGAGCCGGAACATCTCTATGCCGAAGACGATGAAAAGCGTGATGAAGCTCATCAGGAAGAGCATCTTCTTGCGGTCTTCCCAGATGGCGGGCCGGTAAAGGGCGAGATAGAGGTAGAGGATGGTGATGCAGATGACGATGAACAGGCCGTTGCCCACCAGGAAGTAGGTGTGCTCGCGGTTCTCGCCGTGGTTTTCGTCGAGCATCTGCTGATAGGTGTTGAGGTTGGTGAAGATCTGGGGCGTGATGATTTCGCCGCGGTCCACGATGCGCTGCCCTTTCTTGATGACGCCGATGGCGGCGCTGACGTTGAGGTATTCCTGCTTGCGGTATTTCGCATCGAAGGCCGAGTCGATGATGACGTTGGGGACCAGGGCGCGGGTGATGACGTCTGCCGCCTGGGGCGAGAGTCGGTGCTGGCCCTTGCTGCGCGCGGCGTAAAGCGAGTCTATGTGCTCAAAGGCCTTTATGGGCGAGAGCAGCGAGGTGGCGTCTATCTCCTTGACCGAGTTGGCGTCGTCAGTGCCGGCGAAGAGGCGCACCTTCGTGATCTTGCGCGTGCGCAGGTCGTCATAGAGGGCGGAGCTGACGATGCCGTCCTCGTAGGCGGCCGTCAGCATCCCCGTCAGCTCGGCACACTCGCTGAGCGGCAGCCCCAGTCCCCTGAGCGAGGTCGAGAAGCGCTCGACGTTGTTGACGCCGATGGTCTTGTCGTGGACCACGAAGGGGATGAAACGGGCGTCCACGCTGTCCTTGAGGGTGCGGATGGAGGCCGAGTCGCGCATGATGGGCATGTCGAAGTCTGCCGTCAGCAGCGCGTAGCGCCAGGGCTGGTTGAGCTCGTAGGTGAAGCTCTGCCGGTCCGAGAAGGGGAGGACGATGAGGATGATGGCCGTCATGGCGGCCGCCATCAGCACCCGCGTCCACCCGGGCCGGCTCAGAAGCGGTTTCTTCGCTTTATCTTTCTTTCGGTTCATCTTTTGTTTGGTTTTGACCGCCGTTTTCTGAGATACGGGGCCTTTGTCGGGGACTGAGTCCCTTGCGCCTGAAGATTATCTTCACGCAGTCGCCGCTCTGCAGGGGATGGTCGGGACCGACGAGGTCGTATCCTATCTGTCCGGCCAGACACCCGCGCCCCATGTCGGAGTGGATGGCGTAGGCCATGTCGCGCACCGTCGCGCCGGCCGGGAGGTTGATGACCTCACCCTTGGGGGTGAGCACGTATATGTCTGGAGAGAAGAGGTTCAGCTTGACCGTGGCCAGGAAGTCGAGGGCCGTCGGCGAGGGGGCTGCCAGGGTGTCCTTGACGCGCGTCATGAGCATCTCGAACTCTGCCGAGTCGGTCCCTATCACTCCGGTCTTGTATTTCCAGTGGGCGGCATAACCCAGCTCGGCGATGTCGTCCATGCGCCGGGAGCGTATCTGGATTTCGACCCAGTGGTCGCCGGGGGCGCGCACCGTGAGGTGTGTCGCGCGGTAGCCGTTGGCCTTCGGGTGGCGCGCCCAGTCGCGCCGGCGCCCGGGATGCTCCTCGAAGAGCCCCGTCACTATGTCGGCTATGCGCACGCAGTCCTCGACCTCCGCCTCGGGATTCTCCGGGTCTCCGTCAAAAATCACCCTCAGCGCGTAGACGTCGAAGACCTCCTCGAAGGGAATCCCCTTCTTCTTCATCTTCCGCCGGATGGAGTAGGGGCTTTTGACGCGCGCCTTTATCTCGAAGCTGTAGCCCGACTCGCGGAGCCGTTTCTCGAGCGGCTCGCGGACGGTGTTGATGATTTCCATCCTCTCCGTCTCGCTGACGGCGATGAGCCGCGTGAGCTCCGCCTGCTCCTCGGGATGGATGCATTGGAAGGCCAGCTCCTCGAACTCGCGCTTTAGCGCGTACAGACCGAGCCGCTCGGCCAGCGGGGCGTACACATAGAGGGCCTCGCGGGCTATGCGCTGCTGTTTGCCCTTGTCTATGGCTGTCAGGTCGCGCATGTTGTGGATGCGGTCGGCCATCTTGATGATGACGACGCGCACGTCGGCGTTCATCGACATCAACAGCGAGCGGAAGCGGTCCGCCTCATCTTCGGCCTCGGCCGAGAAGATGCCCCCGGAGATGCGCTCGAGGTTGGCCACGATTCCGGCCACCGAGTCGCCGAACTCGCGCCTGAGCTCCTCGACCGTTGTCCGGCGCGAGCGCAAGACCTCGTGGAGTAGCGCCCCGACGATTGAGGTCGACCCCAATCCGAGCTCCGAACTCACGATTCGCGCCACGGCCAACGGATGCGTTATCAGCGGCTCGCCGTTGCGGCGACGCTCGCCGGCATGGCAGTGGGCCGCCATGCGGAAGGCACGCGTGATGACATCTATCTTGCGGCGGTGGTTGCTCGCGAGATAGTCACGTTCCAGGGCGCGGAAGGAGGCATCAATCTGCGCCTTCTCTATGTCTGTCAGAGTCGAATCGATCATGTAAGCGAGAAGAGACCAATGGTTTGGTTAGTTCATCAGGACCTTGATAAGTTCTCTTGTGGAGAGAAAAGAGGTCTTAATTTGGCGAATTTACAAAAAATTCGGTATCTCCACAAGTCCGCCCCCGCTTTTTTGTGACTTCTGAACCTTTTCATCTAAACTTCAGTTCTATAAGTAAAACCCCAAAAAGGAAAACCTAAAAACGAAATACTATGGAAAACAACAATCAGAACGTCAGCGCTCTCCTCAGCCAGGCCAAGGAGAACCTCATGAAGAATATGCTTGACCGCAACATGGCCGCCATCATCTGGGACCTCTCTTCGGCAGGTTTCCACTACATCCCTTCAGTCACTCTCGAGAATGGCAAGGTGCTCCGCGTGACCGGCCTCTATGTCTATGACAATCAGCTTTATCTGATAGACGAGGAGTGCAAGCGCGCCAATATCGACAACTTCTACAACCCCGATGACGAGGTGAAGCCGACCGTTGTCTGCCTGACCCCCAACGTAGCCCCCGGCGACCTCGGCACCCCCTCAGAGGCTGACGGCTTCACCCTGGACGGCTCGCTCGAGGAGTGGCTCGTAGTGGCCGACTGCTACTTCGAGGCCCTGAACGAGGAGTCCCCCTACAAGGACTGACCCTCCCGGCCCCCCGAGCCCGGCCTGATTGTGGTCCGATTGAAATGAGGACTCAAGATTGTGGCCCGATTGAAATGAGGACTCAAGATTGTGGCCCGATTGAAATGAGGACTCACAGAAATTCCCCCCGCCCCTCCGGGTGTCAAAGATTTTAACTAACTTTGCACCCATGGCCGAACAACAACCCTTGACAACGAACAGACGACTGACCCTCCGCAAGAGCGCAAAACTGCGCCACCGCTCCCTCATAGAGCGGCTCTTCGCCGAGGGTGAGTCGGCTTACGCATACCCCTTGCGCATGACCGTCCACCCTCTCTCTGACGAGCAGCTGACGGCCAACTTCAAGGACCATGTCCCTGACCTCATCGGCCCCATCCAGCTGCTGGTGACCGTATCCAAAAAGAAACGCCGCCATGCCGTTGACCGGGTGCTGATGCGCCGCCGTGTGCGCGAGGCCTTCCGCCTCAACTCACGGGCGCTGCGCGACTCGGTCAGCGCACTCCCCGGCGTGCGCACCGTCTCGGTCGCCTTCATCTATATCGCCGATAAGAACGAGGATTACGCACGCGTCGAGAAGGCCATGCGCAAACTCCTGTCAAAACTCTCATGCACCTTCCTGCCCCAGGCCGAATCCTCTCAGAGCTGATTGTACTGCCCATCCGGTTCTATCAACTCGCCATCTCGCCCCATCTCGGGGCGAACTGCCGCTACGTCCCTACATGCAGCCAGTATGCCATCGAGGCTCTCCGTGTCCACGGACCGCTGCGCGGAACGTGGCTCGCCGTCAGACGTATCTGCCGCTGCCACCCCTGGGGCGGCTCGGGCTATGACCCGGTCCCTCCGCGGAAACACTCCTGAAAATTCCTGTCTATTATCCCTTCGAGCTTCTCCGGCGATATCCCCATCGCCGAGGCGACAGCCGCCCCAATCTCTCCGACGGTCAGCGGCGACTCGTCGGTCTCGATGAAGAGACGCCCCTCCGGTATCTCAGCTAACGCCGCGGGGTTGAACTTCTCTCCCACAGACAGGTAGAATCCGGCCTTGACCAGCATCTTGGCCACACTTGCCTTGCCCCGGAATCCGTGGATTATCCACGGCACTTCGGGGTTCATCATTTTCTTAAGGCCTATCATCTGTTCGTAGCCCTTGACACAATGTATGATAACCGGTTTTCCGTGGCGTCCGGCCGTCTCGGCCTGACGCCGGAAGACATTCATCTGGACCGCCAGCACCGGTCCTTTCAGCAGGTCGAGCCCGCACTCCCCGACGGCCACGACCTCCGGCCTGGCAGCCATCTCCTCGAACAGCTCCCACTCCTCTGCCGACGGCCCGGCCGCCCCGAGGTTCCAGGGATGGAACCCGACGGAATACAGCCCCGGCCCTCCCGCAGTGAAGCCCCCCGTCTCAACCGACAGTATCGCTCCCGAGGCGCCCCCGCTCAAGAGCCCCCCGTTCCCGTGATCCCCGTTCAAGGCGCCTCCGTTCCCGGGGCCCCTGTTTTCGGTGCCCTCACTCAAGAGCCCCCCGTCTTTTTTGTGTGTATGAATATCAACCATCCGTGCTGTTGTCTTGATTGTGGTCCGATTGAAATGAGGACTCAAGTCTTGATTGAAATGAGGACAAGAGGACCTCAAGGCTTCCCGGTGACCAGTCCCTGGAGGTCATGGAGCTTGTTGAGGGCC
>CAZUAK010000017.1:0-23407 GCA_964618395.1 uncultured Sangeribacter sp. | reverse complement strand
TATATAGGAAGATAAGGAGAAAAAGATTTGGTCAAGTGGGAATTTTTTTGTAATTTTGCAACGTTTTTGGGCCGTAATAGGCCTTAGAACTGAAAATCAACAATATAACAACAGTATCCAAAACGTATGAATCGTTACGAAACCGTTTTCATTTTGACTCCCGTTTTGTCTGATGAACAGATGAAGGAAGCGGTAGAAAAATTCAAAGACGTGCTGGTACAGAACGGTGCCACTATCGTCAATGAAGAGGAGTGGGGCCTGCGTAAGCTGGCTTATCCTATCCAGAAAAAGTCGACAGGCTTCTACTGTCTGCTTGAGTTCGAGGCTGAACCGACTATCGTCAAGAAGCTTGACGTAGCCTTCCGTCGCGACGAGCGTGTGATCCGCTTCCTTACTTTCCGTCTGGACAAGTATGCAGCAGAGTATGCTGAGAAGCGCCGCAATCTGAGAGCAAACAAAGCAAATCAGGCTACCGAGACCGTGGCCGCTGAAGTAGAAGTAAAGGAGAACTAAACCATGGCAGCAAACAGCGAAATCCGTTATCTCACTCCGTTGACAGTCGACACGAAGAAGAAGAAATATTGCCGTTTCAAACGCAGCGGCATCAAGTATATCGACTACAAGGATCCCGAGTTTCTGAAGAAGTTCCTCAACGAGCAGGGCAAGATTCTTCCCCGTCGTATCACCGGAACCTCACTGAAGTTCCAGCGTCGCGTAGCGCAGGCTGTGAAACGTGCCCGTCACCTCGCACTGCTTCCCTACGTAACCGACCTGATGAAGTAAACAAAGGTCTAACCACACTGTAAAACTGAAGAAGAAATGAAACTCATCCTTAAGCAGAACGTTCCCAGCCTGGGCTACAAGGACGATGTAGTAGAAGTAAAAGACGGTTATGGCCGCAACTACCTCATCCCCCAGGGCATGGCTATCATCGCCACTAAAGCATCTCTCAAGCAGCTCGAGGAAGACCTCAAACAGCGCGCTCACAAAATCGCCAAGATTCTTGCTGACGCTCAGGAAGAGGCTGCCAAGATCGAGGGTGTTAAACTCGTTATCCCCGCTAAGACCAGCGCAACCGGCACCGTGTTCGGTTCTGTAGGCCCGGCTCAGATCGCCGAAGCCCTCGCCAAACTCGGCCACGAGGTTGACCGCAAGATCATCAGCGTGAAGGATCCCGTCAAGGTTGTCGGCTCTTACGTGGCCAACGTCCGCTTCCATAAGGACGTGGCTGTCGAAATCGAATTCGACGTAATCGCAGAGGAGGAAAACTGATTCCTTCACTAAAAAATATCCAGGCCAGGCCTCATTTCTCCCGAAATGAGGCCTGCCTTTTTTCATTACTGAACTCCCTTACTGTCTCGGCATGTCGCGACTCAATTTTGTACTTAAGAGATAGAGATTGAGAATCAAAAAGGATTTAAAAGAAATAAAGTATAAAAACAAAACTTAAGTAAACAGCATTGTGTCGCGACTCTACAGCCTGATATGCACTGCCTTTTCGGATTGAGCCGGATTTCAGCTATCAGAAAGTGAGAGAACGTTTCAGAAAATAGGAAGATTATAATTCATTAAAAGAGAGGGATAGCTCAAATTTTAGCGCGGGAGTGAAAATTTATTTGCACAGGTCATTTCTTTGTTGTAATTTTGTAGTCGAAAACGGTGGCCACAGTCTTTTAAGGCTGATGAAGTGCCACTGACTTCCAAATTGCCCATGTAGCTCAGGGGTAGAGCACTTCCTTGGTAAGGAAGAGGTCGCGGGTTCAAATCCCGCCATTGGCTCCAATAATTCACACTCTGTCTTTTTGTCCCTTCCGGGGAGTGTTGTAAATCTTCAATATAGCTTGAGCGCTGTCCGACGCCGAAGGGCCGAACAAAGATGACAAAACAACACTTATTATGAAATTTAACGTTCAAGGCAGAGAACTGCTAAACCAGCTGACAGCGGTTAGTAAAGTCCTCGGATCGAAAAACGCACTCAGCATCTTCGATAATTTCCTTCTTTCAATTTCCGGTAACACTTTAACCATCACAGGCTCCGACCAGGAGACCGTGCTCGTTTCCACGCTCGAAATCATGGACGTCGAGGGCGAAGGAAAATTCTGCGTCAACGCCAAGCGACTCATCGAAATGGTCAAGGAAGTCGCTTCTCAACCCCTGACTTTCGTCATCAACGAACAAAACTTCCATATAGAGGTGACTTACCTCAACGGTTATTTTGAATTTATGGGTATCAGCGGCGAGGAATACCCCGTCACTTCCATACTTTCTGACGAAAACCGTATGATGCTCCAGATTCCGGTCGGCGTTATCCGCTCCGGCCTGGACTATACTCTGTATGCCGTCAGCTCCGACACCATCCGCCCTATCATGACAGGCGTATGTATCGATATAGCCGAAGAAGCTGTCACGTTTGTCAGCTCCGATACCCATAAACTCGTAAGGTATATAAACAGCACCTTCGCTCCCGGACTGGAGACCCGCATGATTATGCCGGCCAAGACCGCGAGCATACTGAACGGCCTTTTGGGTAAGGAGGACTCAGGTCTTGTCCAGATAAGCAAGGATGACACCGGCGCACTGTTCACCTTTGACAGCTTCTCGCTCGCAACCCGTTTCATCAAGGGCAACTATCCCAACTATGACCGAGTGATTCCGAAAGACAATCCATACGCGCTGACTGTTGACCGCCAGAGCCTTCTCGCGGCCATGAAGCGTGTAGCCATCTTCGCAAGCAAGGCCTCCAGCCTTGTGAGCGTCGGCATCGACACAGACAAGATCACCCTGGAGTCTCAAGACCTCGACCTCTCCATCCAGGCTCGCGAGGAAGTTGTCTGCTCGTATTCAGACACCCCGATGAAGATTGGTTTCAACGCCCAGTATCTGATTGAGGTGCTCAATAACCTCCCCGGAGACAGCGTGCGCATGGAGTTCTCGCTCCCTTCACGTCCCGGTCTGTTCCTGCCTGAGGAAATCGGAGAGGGCCAGTCGCTCGTCGCGCTGCAGATGCCTATGCAGGTCATTGAGTAAATAACTTAGCGAGGGATGAAGATGAACCTAAATCTCGAAAGACCGCTTATTTTCTTTGATCTCGAAACCACGGGTACAAACGTCACAAGGGACAGAATCGTGGAAATTTCACTCATCAAGGTTATGCCGGAGGGTGAGGCGATTCGCAAGTGCCGTAGAATCAATCCCGAAATGCACATTCCGGAAGAAAGCACGGCCATTCATCACATCACTGACGAGGATGTGAAGAACGAACCGACTTTCAGGGAAATCTCGAAGTCTCTTTTTCAACTCTTCGAAGGGGCCGACATAGCCGGTTACAACAGCAATAAGTTTGATGTCCCGATGCTCATAGAGGAGTTCAGCCGTGTCGGAATACGCTTCGACATCCGCAACCACCGCCTGATAGATGTTCAGAATATCTTCCATAAGATGGAACAGAGGACCTTGGTGGCTGCCTATCGTTTTTATTGCGGGAAAGAACTGGACAACGCGCACTCGGCGGCGGCCGACGCTGAAGCCACCTATGAAGTTCTCTTGGGTCAGCTGGAGAAATACTCTGAGCTTAAGAACGATGTCGCCTTCCTGTCTGAATTCAGTTCGGATCCGCGTAACCTTGACCTGGCCGGACGCATTATCAGGATGGACGACGGCGAGGAGTATTTCAATTTCGGAAAATACAAAGGGCGCAAGTGTCGTGAGATCTATGAGCGGGAGCCGGGATTCTTCGGATGGATGAAACACAGCGACTTCCCGAAGAACACCATCGATGTCCTCATCGGTCTTGAGGCAAAATACAGAATGAATAAATGAGTCTTAAAGGCAAACATATAGTCTTGGGAATAACGGGAGGCATAGCCGCTTATAAGTCGGCCATGCTTCTCCGTCTCTTTATAAAGCAGGGTGCCGAGGTGCAGGTTGTCATGACTCCGAATGCAAAGGAGTTCATAGCCCCCGTGACGTTGTCCTCACTCAGCGGCAAACCTGTAGTGAGCGAGTTCTTCACCGCCAACACCGGCGAGTGGCACAGTCACGTTGACCTCGGGCTGTGGGCCGACCTTATGGTGATAGCACCCGCAACGGCCTCCACAATCGGAAAGATGGCCAACGGAATCGCCGACAACATGCTGGTCACAACCTATCTGTCCGCTAAAGAGAAGGTGATGATTGCTCCGGCGATGGACCTCGATATGTGGAAGCATCCCACCACTCAGCGAAACCTGCGAACTTTGCTCAGCGACGGTGTCGACATCATAGAACCGGGAGCAGGGGAGCTCGCCAGCGGTCTGACAGGAAAAGGACGCATGGAAGAGCCGGAGAATATCCTGAAGTTCGTTGAGAATTATTTCAACTCGCTCGAAAACACGCTGTCTCTCGAAGGTAAGCGGGTGATGATAACGGCCGGCCCTACGTATGAAGACATAGATCCGGTTAGGTTCATCGGAAACCGTTCAAGCGGCAAGATGGGGTTCGCCTTGGCTGACGCAGCGGCTCAGGCCGGTGCGGAGGTCACGGTCATCGCCGGGCCCACGGCGGTCGGTCCGCAGAGAAGCGATGTGAAGGTTGAGCGGGTCACGAGCGCCAGGGAGATGCTCGAAGCGTCTGAAAAAGCGTTTCAGGAGGCTGACATAGCCATACTGGCGGCAGCCGTCGCCGATTACGCACCGGCCGAACCGAGCAACAAGAAACTGAAAAGGGAGAAGACCGGAGAAATAAACCTCCGGCTCGTTCCCAACCCTGACATAGCGGCCACGCTGGGGGGTAAAAAAGGTGAGAGGATACTCGTCGGATTCGCACTCGAGACTGACCATGAATTTGAGAACGCCTTAGGTAAAATGGAACGCAAGAACCTCGACATGATAGTCCTCAATTCGTTGAGGGATCCCGAGGCCGGTTTCGATAAGGACACCAATAAAATCACCATTTTCACCCGCGAAGGCCGGGAGATACCATTCGCTGCAAAGTCAAAGAAAGATGTCGCAGTCGACATCCTCTCGGTCCTTTCAGGCCTCATTTCGGAGAAGTGAGCAACGAAGGTTGGAAAATTTCGGACGGTGTTTTAGCGTTATAGGGATATGAAATCGTTTTTTAAAACCATATACTCTAACAGCAAGTTACTGATGGTCTCCGCCATGCTCGCGGCAGGCCTGAGTTCTATTGCTCAGGAGCTGAAGTGTGACGTTGAGGTCAACTACCAGAAGGTGGAGAGTCCCGACAAGGCACTCTTTGACGGCCTCAAGCAGTCCATCAATGACTATATGAACGAGACGAAATTCTCAAACGCCACTTTTTCTCCCGTAGAAAAGATAGAATGTCGCGTCTATCTCACAGTCTCGTCATACGATGGCGACCGCATCAAAGGCGACCTTCAGGTTCAGCTTTCGCGTCCGGTCTACAATTCGACCTACACAACGACGCTTCTTAACTTCAAGGACACCAGGATAGACTTCGAGTATCATCAGGGAGATCCGTTGATATTCAACGAGAACGGTCCGGACTCCAACCTAACGGCCATTCTCGACTTCTACGCCTATCTGTTCTTGGGCATGGACTTTGACTCCTTCTCGCCGAACGGCGGTCAGCCTTTCTATGACAGGGCGGCGAGGGTAGTGCAGCAGGCCCAGTCGAGCGGAGAAGTGGGGTGGAAGGCCTTTGAGGATACAAAGAATCGGAGCGCCGTGCTCAACGTGTTCACCGAAGCAAACACCTCAGGCATCCGAAAGATGCTCTACGACTATCACCGTCGCGGTCTCGACGAGATGGTGACCGGACCCGACAAGGGGAGGGCCACCATCACGGATGCCATAAATACCATCGGAACAATTTATGACAACGCTCCCATGTCGGTGGCACTGACGCTTTTCCGTGACGCAAAACTCGATGAACTGGTAAACATCTATTCAAAAGGGACCCAGACTGAACGTGACCAGGTCTATGACCTTCTCATACCGATATACCCGGCCGACAGAGACCGCCTTGAAAAAATAAAACAACCGGACAAATGATTGAACGTCTCAGTATAACGAACTATGCACTCATCGACTCGCTCGAAATCAACTTCGAGGAGGGACTCTCCATTGTCACGGGCGAGACGGGTGCCGGAAAGTCGGTTATGCTCGGTGCCATAGGACTCCTCCAAGGTGAAAGGACAGACTCTAAGGTTCTTGAAGGGAGAAACGGGAAGTCGGTCATTGAGGCATCGTTCAACAATGTCACTCCGGGGCTGAAATCGGTTTTCGAGCGGTATGACCTGGACTGGAACGACGCGAGGGTCATCATCAGGCGTGAACTGTCGGCCTCCGGCCGGTCACGTGCCTTTGTGAACGACACTCCAGTCACGTTGCCTGTGCTGACTGAGATTGCAGGTCAGCTTGTTGACGTTCATTCCCAGCACTCAAACCGGCTGCTCTCCATGCCGTCCCATCAGCTGTGGATTGTAGACTCCATGGGGAACACCGGCAAACTTCTTGAGGAATACCGGAAAAACTTCAGACGCTTTGCCGAACTGCGCTCAAAGATAAAGAAAATAAAGGAACTGCTCTCGGCCAAGCGGGAGACGCGCGAATTTATTGTCTATCAACTTGAGCAACTTGATAAACTGAACCCTAAAAAGGGAGAGTTGGCGGAAATCGAACGCTCTTTCGACCTTCTGAGCGAAGCGGACGAGATGAGGAGTCGGTTGTCTGAAAGCTACGGGTACCTCCAAGGATCGGAACACTCGGCCCTATCGCTTATAGCCCGGGCTGTAGAGCAGCTCGAGGCGGTCAACCTTCCGTTGATTGAAGGTCCGCTGGAGTATGAGGAGGAGTCCGTCCTTCACCGCCTGAAGGAGGTGTATGTCGAACTCAAAGACATATCCGAAACAATAGAGGGTTACGCATCATCCATCGAGTCTGACCCGGTGAAACTAAGCAAAGTCTCCGGCCGTCTTCAGGATCTTTATGATGCAAAGAAGCGTTTCAAGGTTGTTGACGACGACGGACTCGTCACACTCCGCGAGGAGCTGAGGGCCCAGCTGAATGGAATAGACGGCGGGGATACGGACATCTCCGAACTTGAAAAGGAGGGGAAGGAACTGGCGGCCATCCTTCGCAAGCAGGCTGACGAGCTGTCTGAGAAACGAGAGAAGGCAGCCTTGAAGTTTGCCGAAGAACTGATGAAGAACGCGAGACCGTTGGGACTGAAGAACCTCAAGTTTGAGGTGCGGAACAGTCACGCCAAACTCGGCATAGATGGACAGGACAATCTTGCCTTTTACTGCTCGTTCAATAAAAACCAGACACCCCAGCCCCTCGACAAGGTAGCCTCTGGAGGTGAAATGTCACGTCTGACATTATGTATCAAGGCGATGATAGCCGGGCGCATGAAGCTGCCGACCGTCATCTTCGACGAGATTGACACCGGAGTTTCCGGAGAAATTGCAGACAAGATGGGGAGTATGATGGCGAGCATCGCCGAGGATATGCAGGTCATAGCCATAACGCATCTCCCTCAGGTTGCGGCCAAGGGTCATAACCACTATCTCGTCTTCAAGACTGACCTCAAAGATCGCACCGTCTCTAACGTGCGTCAGCTGAAAGCCGAAGACCGCGTGCGTGAGCTCGCCCGTATGCTTTCCGGTAAAGAGATAAACCCCGAAGCGATGGCCAATGCCCGAACCCTCCTGTTGTCAGGAGACTGAAACATAGCGACAATAAATACTGAAGATAGATACTTAAAATAAATACCGAAGATAAATACTGAAGATAAATACTATGGATAAGACAGATTATATATATGGCCTCCGGGCCGTCATAGAGGCGATAGAAAGCGATAAGAACATTGACAAGATTCTGGTCAGCCGGGACCTCTCCGGGGAGTTATCAAAAGAGCTGTTCGCCAAAATAAAAGAATACGGTGTCGTCAGCAAAAAGGTGCCGGTTGAGAAACTCAACCGCATCACAATGAAGAACCATCAGGGAGTGATAGCGTTTCTGACACCGGTGACTTACCACTCGCTCGAAAACCTTGTTCCTCAGCTCTATGAGGAAGGTAAGACTCCGTTCATCGTGGTTCTCGACGGATTGACCGACACACGCAATTTCGGTGCAATAGGAAGGACGGCCGACTGTGCCGGGGTGGATGCGATAGTCATTCCGCGTAACGGCTCCGTATCCGTCACTCCGGACGCCATGAAGACTTCGGCCGGCGGCTTGCTATACGTGCCGGTCTGTCGCGAAAGGGACACCCTGAGCGCTGTCCGTTTTTTAAAGGATAACGGCTATAAAATCGTCGGCGCTACCGAGAAAGGGGCCCGAAACTATACCGATGTGGACTATTCAGTGCCCGTTGCCATCGTCATGGGCTGTGAAGAGACTGGGATATCGGATGCTGTCCTGAGACAGTGTGATGACCTTGCTGCCATCCCCATTCTCGGGAAAATCGGCTCCCTCAACGTCTCTGTAGCTGCCGGAGTGATGATGTATGAAGTCGTCAGACAGCGTAGAGAGGAATAGAAACGGAATCTAAATTTGTGTGATTAGAGAAAATAAATTAATTTTGTAAACTAAACAGCTGTCGTGAGGCCAAGACGGGGTTCAATCAGGTTTTGAATAAGGCCCCGGAAGGTTTCCGGAGAGGTGCCCGAAAAGGTTTCAGGAGTGAAACAAGCCCCGACATCGCGCGGGTGTAACGGAAGGACTCCGGCCATCATGACAGTTTAAACAAGATACTACCAAAGAGAATGATAAACCGTGAGTTGATAAGAATAAAGGTTGTGCAGCTCCTTTATTCCCATTTGATGATAAACGACAGATTTTCTCTCTATCCTCTGTCAGACAGTCCTCAACAGGAAGAGCGGTTTGCTCATGAGCTGTATCTCCAGATGCTGGTGTTGATGATCAGGATAAGTGACTCAATCACCAAGTACGGAATGGGAAAACCCCTGGCAGACACCCGGTTTATCAAACGTCTGAAGGATAACAATGAGGTGAAGGCCCTGGTTGAAAGATACAGTCGCGAGCATTTCCCCTTCCAGCAGGCCGTAGAGACTCTGACGAACATCATCAAGGAGTCCGGCATCTATAAGCTTTATATCAAAAACATCAAGGAAGATGACGGTGTGAAGGACGAGCAGGTATGGTTCCAGCTGTTCAAGCACATCATCTCTGTCGATCCGTCAGTCTTGACGGTGGCCCGCAAGATGCCTCTCTACACTCACCGTGCGTACGAGAGGATGGAGGAGATGATGAACGACACCTTCAGGAAACTCTACTCATCTTCGGCAAACCTCGGCGAGGCCCTCAAGGAACTTGAACAGTCACTGGCCGCCTCACGCTCACTGTATTTCTATCTTCTCCAGCTCCCGGTGGCCATAACCGAACAGAGGGAGCATGAGATAGAGACGGGCCGAAACAAGTATATCAAGACTGAGGAGGACATCAATCCCAACATGAGATTGGTGGACAATGAGTTCGTAAAGGCCCTTCGTGAAAACGAGCTCTTCAAGGAGGGTGTGAAGAACAGAAAGATTGACTGGTTCACGAACAATCCCGGCCTCATGCGTCAGCTTCTGAAGTCTGTGATGTCTTCTGAGCTTTACCGCAATTACATCGAGAAACCGACCACCGATTTCGAGACGGACTGCGAGTTCTGGCGCGATGCAATGCGCGACATAGTGATGACCAACGACGAATTTCTTGAAGAGCTCGAGACTAAGTCTGTATTCTGGAACGATGATCTCTTCGTCATCGGTGACTTTGTGCTGAAGACCATCCGCAGGTTCGCCGACAATGCCAACAATCCTGAAAAGGCGTCTGAACCCCTATACTCAATGTATAAGGATGAAGAGGACGCACGTTTCGGAGCGCAGCTGTTTGAATATGCGGTCAGAAACAAGGACAACTACCGTGAGCTTATAAACACCACGATAGACAACCGGAAGTGGGACGTAGACCGTATTCCGTATATGGATATAGTCATCATCACGGCTGCTTTGGCGGAGCTGCTAAACTTCCCGCAGATCCCCGTGACGGCCACCATCAGCGAATATCTGGAGATAGCGAAGTTTTATGGCACCGCCAACAGCTCCCAGTTTATTCACGGTGTGCTCGGCTCGCTCATAAACCGTCTACGTGAAGAAAAGGTTCTGTTGAAATAAGAGGAAACCGACGGGACAGGTTAGTAAAAACAAACCCGACTGGACGAGTACGTAAAATATTTCACGAGTTACCTTTAAAATCAAATTTGTCCAATCCCAATATTAAAAATCAAGCAATACTAAACCCATATGAATATCCTGAACGCCATTCTTCTCCAGGCAGGAAACGGAGGAGGCGGTTGGAGCGGAATGTTGATGATAGTGGCGATGATCGTCGTCTTCTACTTCTTCATGATCCGTCCCCAGCAAAAGAAACAGAAAGAACTCAAGAAACAGCGGGACGCCATGCAGAAAGGCGACAAGGTCGTGACCGCCGGCGGTATCCACGGACGCATCAAGCAACTCGAAGGGAACTGTGTGTTTATGGAAGTGGCTGAAGGCGTTGTCCTCAAAGTTGACCGCGGTTCTGTATATCCCGCAGGACAGGTTCCTGAAAAAAACGGACAGTAATATATGAGGCCGGTGAGGGTCATGGCCCTTTCCGGCTTCACTCATACATTATACTGTGAGCTGGATAGAAAAGATTAACTGTAATATCTCCGGGGTGTGGCGCGCGATGAAATCTTCTTCGCGCTTTCACAGTTTTCTTGTGTTCCTCGGTTTTGTTATAGTTGCCACCATCTTCTGGCTCGTGATGGCATTGAACGATTCTGTCCAGAACAACTTCAACGTCAAGGTAAAGGTATTCAACGCGCCGGACTCTGTCACGTTCATAACCGATGTTCCGGAAGAGTTTCACGTCTCAGTCCGCGACCGTGGCTCCAACCTCTTCCGTTTGGCCGTGCTGAGCAAGCCGGTCATGTCTTTGAACTTTCGGGACTACGCATCGGGTGGGACCTTCCGTGTTTCGAAAAATGACCTGTTGGCCCGTCTGAAGTCCACCTTCGGAGGGTCAGCCACCATCCTTTCGACCTCTCTGGATTCGATAAACGTCACGTACACCACAAACAAGGGTAAGAAGGTCCCCGTAAAGGTCTTGGCGGAGATTACTCCGGCTCCGGGAAAATCTCTTAGCGGAGACCTGAAAGCCGAACCCTCGACAGTGATGGTCTATGGTTCAAGGTCCGTGCTCGACACGCTGAACATAATCTACACGGAAAGGATTGTGAAACGCGACGTCACTGACAATCAAACCTTCCATGTAAACCTCAAGTCGATAAAAGGCGTGCGTGCAGTGCCCGGAACGGTGGATGTTCCCGTCAACGTTGAAGCACTCGTCAGCAAGACTGAGGTCATACCCGTCAAGGTCATCGGAGTCCCGGAAGGGGAGAGCCTGCTGCTGTTCCCTGCTCAGGTCACTGTAGAATATTTCATTCCGATGAGCAGTTTCAGCTCCGGCAATCTGCCCGGCATGTCAGCTGAAGTCCTGTATAAGGATGCCTTAACGTCGCAGTCCGGAAAGGTACACGTTTCGCTGGTGGTTTCTGACAAGAAGGTACTCAATGCCCACCTCCGTACCGATAGCGTGGAGTATACAATCGTTCACTAAGACCTTATTTTTCTGAAACGATTTTTCTGAAACGGGGTCTGTGTACCCTCCTCTGTAATTCTTTATCTCAAAAGATGGCTAACAAAATAATCGGTATCACAGGCGGAATAGGGGCCGGGAAAAGTATTGTCTCCCGTATTCTCCGTGGCCGTGGCTATAAAGTCTATGACTGTGACTATGAAGCCAAAAGACTGATGAACGAGAGCTGTCATCTTAAAGAGGGCCTGGTCTCCATCTGCGGTGAAGGAACCTATGAAGAGGACGGAGCGCTGGACCGGAAATATTTAGCTGCCGTTATTTTTTCAAATCATGAAAAGAGGGCAGAGGTAAACCGTCTCGTCCACGCTTCAGTAAGGGAGGACTTCCTGGAACAGGCTGAAAAGACACCCGGGGTAATATTTGTAGAAGCGGCCATCATGGGGTCTTCCGGACTGGCACCATTGTGTGCTGAGGTGTGGAATGTGACTGCTCCTGAAGACATTCGCTTCGCACGAGCTATGGCTCGCGGTGGAATCTCAAGCGATGACCTTCGGTCACGAATCGCAGCTCAAGAAAAGGAAACCGAACTGTTGAGACAGTCGGGAGTACGTATTGAAGAAGTAGACAACTCGCCTTCTTCAAATTTGCTTTACCGAATTGATGAACTGCTTGGAAGGGAGCGGTAATGAAGGGACGGGGATAAGGAAGAAAAAAATAAGTACTGATAAAAAATCATTAACATCCAAATATAATCAAGAACCATGCTCAAAGAGATATTGGCCATCACCGGAAAACCCGGGCTCTTCAAACTCGTGGCAAACAACGGCAGAATGCTCCTCGTGGAGGACGTTAAGACCGGAAAACGTTTCCCCGTTTCTTCTCGTGACAAAGTCGTGGCTATCGGTGACGTCGCCATGTATACCGTAAGCGACGACAAACCGCTGACCGAGATTTTCGCATCGTGCTACAAGGTAAACGACGGAAAGACCGTTAACATCAAGGGTCTCGTCAAGGAAGGAAAACTTCAGGAGGCTTTCGCAGCCGTTCTTCCCGACTATGATGACAGCCGTGTCTATCAGAACGACATGCGCAAGATGTTCTCCTGGTACAACACACTCGTAGAAGCCGGCTACACCTCTTTCGACAAGGCTGAAGATGCTCCCGCTGAGACCGAGGAGACTGTCGAGGAGACCGAGGAAAAAACTGAGGAAAAGTAAAAAAATGAATACCAGAATCTTTCCTCTGCTGGCACTGACGGTTGTCAGTGCCGGTTACGTATCTGCCCAACGTCATCAACAGACCCTCAACGAGGGTTGGAGTTTCGCTAAAGGAGAACCGACTGAGCTCAAGAAGGGCGACTGGTCGCAGGTTCGCGTTCCTCATGACTGGGCCATCTACGGTCCATTTGACCGAGCCAATGACCTTCAGACAGTTGCGATAGAACAGAACGGTGAGACCGAGGAGACCGTCAAGACAGGCCGTACCGGTGGACTTCCATTCATCGGCAAGGGTAATTACAGACGTAAGTTTGAGGTCGGTGATACTGCCGGACGCGCGGTCACTTTGATTTTTGACGGCGCCATGAGCAATGCCCATGTCAAGGTCAACGGTCAGGAGGTTGCCTTCTGGCCTTACGGATACAACTCGTTTTACGTAACGCTGCCCTCGGGACTGGTCCGTCCGGGTGAGAATGATCTCGAAGTGAATCTCGAGAACTATGAACGTGCTTCTCGATGGTATCCGGGAGCAGGCCTCTACCGCAACGTTCATGTCGTGGAGACTGACCGCGTTCACATCCCGGTCTGGGGGACTTATGTCACCACTCCAGAAGTCAACAATGAATTCGCATCTGTCGACATCCGACTGGAAGTGGAGGGCGCGAAGAAAGGGGAGCGGGTAGACATCAAGACAGAGATACTCAATCCCGAAGGTAGGGTAGTTACTTCTCGCACCAATCCCTATTATGCTCACGGGCAGGCCTTTGAACAGAAGTTCATTATCGACACCCCTGAGCTGTGGAGTCTTCAGGATCCTGTCCTGTATACCGCGAGGACCACGTTGACGGTAGACGGAAAGGAAGTAGACACATACGATACACGTTTCGGTATCCGCAAGCTTCAATATATTCCTGAAAAAGGTTTCTTCCTTAACGGGACGGAGACCAAATTCAAGGGTGTATGTCTTCACCACGATTTGGGACCGCTCGGAGCGGCCGTCAATAAGTCAGCCATCAGACATCAGATAGAACTGTTGAAGGACATGGGCGTGAACGCCATCCGCACTTCACACAACATGCCCGCTCCGGAGCTGGTCGAGCTGTGTGACGAATTGGGCGTGATGCTCATGATAGAGCCGTTCGATGACTGGAGCTTCCGTCCCAAGTCACCCAACGGCTATGGGGCTGTCTTCAACGACTGGGCCGAAAAAGATGTGACGAACATGATCCGCCACTACCGTAACAATCCCTCGGTGGTGATGTGGTCTATCGGCAACGAGGTGCCCTCTCAATGGGGCCCCGACGGTGTTGAGGAACTGGAGATGCTTCAGAATCTTGTGAAGTCTCTCGACCCCACACGTCCCGTGACTTGCGGCATGGACCAGATCGGAGCGGTGCTCGACAACGGTTTCGCCGCTGCCCTCGACATTCCGGGATTCAACTATAAGCCGCAGTACTACGACGCTGCTTTTGAAAAACTTCCCCAGCGACTGATTTTAGGTTCGGAGACGGCTTCGACCGTATCGTCACGCGGTGTCTATCATTTCCCGGTTGAGTTTAAGGAGCACTATCAGGTCACTCATCCCGACAATCAGTCTAACAGTTATGACAACGAAGCCTGTTACTGGTCCAACACGCCCGAACTTGATTTCGCAATGGACGAAGACCGTCCATGGGTGATAGGTCAGTTTGTCTGGACAGGTTTCGACTATCTCGGCGAACCTTCGCCCTACGATACGGATGCGTGGCCGAACCACAGCTCAATGTTCGGTATCATTGACTTGGCCTCTCTCCCCAAAGACAGATACTACCTTTACCGTTCGGTATGGAACGGAGAAGACGACACACTGCATGTCCTGCCTCACTGGAATTGGGAAGGACGTGAGGGAGAGGTCACTCCGGTATATGTCTACACGGATTCGCCGAAAGCCGAGCTGTTCGTGAACGGAGTCAGTCAGGGTGTCCGCGAAAAAGCCGGAAGGGACGACTCGCTGACCGAAGCTGAAAAAGCGGCGAAACTGCCTGAAAGATACAGACTGATGTGGAACGATGTTGTCTATCAGCCCGGCGAGCTGCGTGTCGTTGCCTATAACAATGACGGAAGCGTGGCCGGTGAAAAGATTGTGAAGACCGCCGGCAAACCGGACCATCTCATTGTCACTCCCAACAGAAAAGAGATTAAGGCTGACGGAGACGATCTTGTCTATTTCACTGTCCAGGTGGCTGACAAGGATGGCAATCCGGTTCCGACAGCTGACAATGTTGTCAAATTCAAAGTTGACGGGGCTGGCTCATTCGAGGCGACAGCCAACGGCGACCCCAAATCGCTCAGGTCTTTCCAAAAACCGGAGATGGACCTCTTCAGCGGGGCGGCGACCGCCATTGCGCGCTCGGCCAAAACTCCCGGTACTCTTCGTTTCACCGTCACATCAAAGGGCTTGAAGCCGGCGACGGTCACCATCCCGGTCCGTTAAGGGTCTAAGCTCAACGCGATACATAAAACAAAAGACATCTCAGACTGAAACTGAGATGTCTTTTGTTATATGTAGTTCTCAAAAAATTAATCGATTTTATGAAGTTGAGGACCGTCTGCCGAAACAAAGCCAGTCAACTTTTATCATTTCGGAAGCAGAGAAACCGAACGCTTGATGAAGGCATTCAGCGCTTCGCCCTTCAACAGATTGGACTGCAGGAGAGCGAGGTCGATAATCTGCTTGATTTCGGGCTGCGAAGAGGCGTAGTTGCGGATGGCACCCTCAACCTTTTCACGAAGTTCGGCCACCTTCTTCTGCTGCTCGGTGGTGTCCTTCTTCTCTTCCTTGTTATCCTCGGAACTCTTCTGAGCCTCGGCTATTTCGGAATTGAGAGTATCTATCTCGTTTCTGAGCGGAGTCAGTTCGCCCTCGAGCGCTGATGTAGCGTCGGCAGTAAGCTTCTTCACGGCAGGCTCTGCGGTGTTGACAACAAGTACGTAGCTGTCAGGCAGCTCGCCATAGAAGCCGGCGCCGGGCTGCATTGCCGCCATATCCTTCATTCGTCTCATGAACTCGTTCTGGGTGATGGTGGCGGGAGCGGAGGTCTCCGACAGCTTTTCGAGACCGACAGTAAACTGGGCCTTCTCGACAGAGGGAATCTGAGTGGAGAAGAGGTTTGTCAGAATCTCCATCTGCAACGGTGACAGATCTGTCACTGCCGTTTCGTCCTTCTGAATGAGTTTCTCCGGAATGTCTGCATCCACTCGCACAAAACGTGTGTTTTCCAGTTTAGTCTCGAGCATGGATACGATGTGACCGTCGAGCTGACCATCCATCAGCAGGACATTGTAGCCCTTGTCCTCTGCAGCCTTGATATACGAATACTGCGCCTCGGGATCAGTTGTATAGAGGTAGATGACCTGACCGGACTTGTCTGTCTGAGTGGCTTCGACAAGCTGACGGTATTCTTCGAGGGTATAGTATTTTCCGTTTACATCCTTGAGGAGGAAGAAACTCTTTGCTGCGTCATAGAACTTCTCATCGGTGAGCATGCCGTACTCGATGAAGATCTTGATGTCGTCCCACTTCTTCTCGAACTCCGAACGGTCGGCCTTGAACATTGAGTTCAGTTTCTCGGCCACCTTCTTTGAGATGTATCCCGAAATCTTCTTCACCTGTGTATCGGCCTGGAGATATGAACGAGAGACGTTCAGCGGGATGTCCGGAGAGTCAATGACACCCTGCATGAGGGTCATGAACTCAGGCACAACACCTTCTACCTGATCAGTCACGTAGACCTGGTTACAGTAAAGCTGAATGCGGTTTCTCTGAATATCAATGTTTGACTTGATTTTCGGGAAGTAGAGGATACCCGTAAGGGTGAAGGGATAGTCGACGTTCAGGTGAATCCAGAACATCGGATCTTCCTGACCAGGCATGAGTTCATGATAGAACTTCAGATAGTCAGCATCGGTCAGGTCAGCCGGCTTTTTGGTCCACAACGGTTCTGTGGCGTTGATGACATTCGGACGGTCGGTATCCACCATCTTACCGTCTTTCCATTCCTGCTCGTATCCGCTGATGACGGGCACCGGGAGGAAACGGCAGTACTTCTTCAGAAGGGTGTCGATTCGGAGCTGTTCAAGGAACTCCTTGTCCTCGTCATCGATATAGAGGATAACGTCTGTACCACGCTCGGTGCGGTCAATCTCCTCCATTGAGTATTCCGGTGAACCGTCGCATACCCACTGGACACCTTTGGAGCCCTCCTTGTAGGAGAGGGATCTGATCTCAACTTTCTTTGCGACCATGAAGGCACTGTAGAATCCGAGACCGAAGTGGCCGATGATTGAATTGGCCGTGTCCTTATATTTTGCAAGGAACTCCTCGGCTCCAGAAAATGCTATCTGGTTGATATATTTGTTGATGTCGTCCGCATCCATGCCGATGCCATGGTCGGATATGGTCAGTGTGCCGGCCTCTTTGTCGATGGTCACTCGGACATCCATGTCACCGAGCGTACCCTTGAAGTCTCCGAACGCTGCGAGTGTCTTCAGCTTCTGTGTGGCGTCGACTGCATTCGACACAAGCTCACGAAGGAAGATCTCATGATCACTATAAAGGAATTTTTTGATTACGGGGAATATGTTTTCTGTCGTTACCCCGATTTTTCCGGTTTCCATTGTCTTATGTGTTTTTCTATCTTTTTAAGTGTTTTTCTACTATCCATGTATTTGGCAAAAAGTGTGCCAGACAGTCTTAAGCCATTAGGCGCTTTTCAATAAAAAAACGAAAATTCGGAGGGTCGGGTTCAATGTTGACATAACTTGTAGAGTGAATTTGTTATTTTGGTTCAAAATTTGTATCTTTGTGCACACATTATTATGTATTAAGATTATGTATTAAGTTTTCCGGTCCGATGGGGGCGGAAATTCAATTTTGAAAGAAACACAAAATCAAGTTTAACAGCATCATGAAAGTATTTTACAAGAGACATGGCTATGTGAAAGTGCTTCTGTCCTTCCTTCTGGCCGGCGGGGTGGCCCCGCTTGCATCGGCGGACACGTTCACATTGCTGCCGGGCATTCCGAACGGAATGTCACCGGACGGCAAGACCATCGTCGGCAATAAGACCGGTGGTACTGTCGAAACGGATCCTTTCAGCTCATTCATGTTCACCGTAGGCGGTGAGGATGTGGTGTGGATGACAAAGTATGATGAGCAGGACCTGTCCAAGGGCGGACTGTTCAACAGTGTGTCTGACAACGGCATCATTGTCGGAGCTGTCAAGAACCCCAACCTCAGACTGCCTGAAGAGGAAGACTGGGGCGGTTTCAGACCCAAACGTGCGGCATCTGCCGAAAACACTGGTCTCCCCACGACAACAGCGGCTGTCTGGAGGGATGGCAAGCTCCATATCCTTGACATCGCAGAATGGAACGCCATCGATTTTGAAGACACCCTTGACGGCAGTTATGCCAAAGGCGTGAGCCCGGACGGTGCCGTGGTTGTCGGCTATATCCGCGCCAGCTGGTATGTCCAGACTCCCTGTTACTGGTATTGGGACCAGGCGAAAGAAGAATATGTCTTCGGCCTCTTCCCTCTTGGCGAAAACTGTCCCGTCGGTCAGCCGAGGGCCTTCTCTCCGTCAACAGCAGTACTCGTCGGTACAGTCAGCTGCCTGGGTGACGGCGAAGGCGCTGATGTACTCGCCAATATTTGGACAGGTCCGGAGGAGACGGCTATCCTTAATCTGCCACCCATCGGAACTCCCTATTATTCAAGCGCCGCGACGGCCATCAGCGCCAACGGCCGCTATGTGGGTGTGAACGCCTCCGGTCCGGTCTGCTATACCGGCATCTATGACCGTCAGGAGAACAAGTATACCAGGGTGAACATAAACACCGAGGCCACAGAGAGTGAGGTTCTCGCTGTCACGGACGACGGCAGTGCATTTATCCGCACCCGTATCGACGGCAATCTGGAATACTATTTCTATGACCTCAAGTCGGGCACACTCGTCACCCAGTCATACTACTTCAAGGACGTTGCTCCCGAAATTGCCAATCAGCTCGCCAACGTAGTCATCAGCGGAGTGTCCGGTGACGGAAAGACCATAATCGGCCGAAGCGGAAGCTCAGCCGGTATTGTCGTGACCCTGGACGATCCCCAGATGCTCACCGTCGAGGCTCCGACAGATGTCAACCTGACCCATACCGCTCCCGGAGTCCTCTCCCTGACATGGAACGGTGTTGAAGAGGTACCCGAAGGCACAGTACTGAAAGGCTACAAGGCAATCATTGGTTTCGAAGACAAGTTCTATCCCGCGACAGAACCCGGTGGCTCTTTCGAGTGGGTGCTCGAAGGTGTTGAGCGCGGCGGCCACATCGCCAATGTCTACACTGTCTTCGAGAAGGGAGGAGACGAATTCCTTTCTCCCGCCTCAAAGACCGTAACAAGCTACGCTTCGGAAGAAACATCGGACAATATCCTCGAAACCTTTGACGATGCTTCGGCGTACGGTCAGATGGACTATATCCTGAACAATGACTTCTGGACCATCGATGCCGAAGGTCCCGGCACCAATGAAATTGTCCGCTGGCACCTCACGCTCGATGACTTCGACAACCGTTCGCTGGTGATGCAGATGTTCGGCGTGGCTACCCAGGAATGGAAATGCTACCTCGAGAGCCGCTTCTTCGAAGTCAGTGAAGATGTTGACAACATCAACTTCTCGATGCGTTACAAGCGCCGCTCCGTCAATGAAGCAAACCAGGACTTCTCTAACGAGCGTCTCAATATCGAGATGACCACTGACGGAAAGACGTGGACCACCATCAAGGAAATCAAGGGTAACGAACCTAAGGAAGGTGCGTGGAGCTCCCTGTTCTTCGAGATTCCCAAGCCCGACTCCAAGTACTATCGTCTTCGTATAAACGCCATAGGCTCAGGACAGACACACCTCACCTGGCTCATTGACGACGTTTCAGTCAACCAGGCGCTGAATCCCGAAAACCCCACAGGTCTCAGAGTGCTGAACCAGGATGAAAAGGAGGGTCTCAAACTCGGCTGGCACAATGAGCTCGGACTCCACCAGCTGTCATATCTTGAGAACTCACCGATCGTATGGGACTATAACGTAGGTAACGAGGGCAAACCCATGTTGGTAGCCGTTGACTTCACACCGGCGGAGACTGCTCCCTTCGAAGGCGAATACATCAGCGGACTCTCGGCGTTCCTTTTCGATGATCCCGAGATTGCCAAATTCAACTCCACATCTGCCGAGGGTATCGTCTACGAAGATGGAGTAGAGGTTGCCCGCGCACAGATTTATTCTGACTTCCAGCGCGTCAGCAGCTCCACTGCATGGTTCAATGCCCCGGTGAAGATCGAACCCGGAAAGACATATCGTGCCGCCGTCCGCATCTTTGACTATCCCGCCGAGCAGGCCCCGATTTACTATCAGGCCGGCCTGTCGATGAAACCCGGCCTGACGGACCTCTTCTCTGAAGACGAAGGTGCAACATGGAGCCTCGCTTCCGAGGCACTCGCCGACAGCGAAGGACGCGGAAATGTCATCTGGCCCATCCGTCTTCTCGTTCAGGAGGACGCCGCTCCGGCAGACAACATGTATGACTTCGAGAACTGGGTGAACTATACCCTCGTATACCGCAACGGTGAACTTCTCGACAACGTCAACTACTACGACTCACACCCCTACATGGTCGACCCCAAACCCCTGGAAGAGGCTGAGTACAGCCTGCGTCAATTCACTGTCGACGGCCGTGCAAGCGAGATGAGCGAACCTCTCCTCGTGAAGTTCACTAAGGTTGAGGAAGCCTTCGCCGATATCGACGCCTCGTTCACACTCGACAGGAAAGCGGGCGAAATAAACGCCACTTCTAACGTGACCGGAATGGTGGTTACAGACCTGCAGGGCAGAAGAGTCGCCGCAGTCAACGGCGCCAAGATGTCTGTCAACGGACTCTCAGGCCTCCATATCCTGACGCTCAAGACTCAGAAGGGGACGAAGTCGTACAAAATCATTCTGTAATCAGCCGTACGCCAAGCTCAAACCGACCTGAGACAGGATTCTTAATCGGTCTTTCGTCAAATAACATATTTCAAGAAAAGAGGGTGACTCGCCATGTCGGGTCACCCTCTTTTTATGTTATACAACACACTTTGAAGTCATCGGACGATTAACAGAGTAAAACCGGTTTGTCATACCGAATTTTTTCATTATTTTTGCAAAAGAAAGAAACTAACCGGAAAAAAGAAGCTGCTTGACAGCTTCCTAACCTTAAATATACGATGAAAACGAAAAAACTTTTGCTTGGAGACGAGGCACTCGCACTGGGCGCACTGAACGCCGGACTGAGTGGAGCATACGCTTATCCCGGCACTCCCTCTACAGAAATACTCGAGTTTGTCCAGTCTCATCCGTTGACGAAGGAGAGAAACATCCATTCACACTGGTCAAGCAACGAGAAAACCGCAGTCGAGGAAGCCATCGGCATGTCTTATGCCGGAAAACGCGCCATCGTTTCGATGAAGCACGTCGGTCTCAATGTGGCCGCCGACCCCTTTGTGAACTCAGCAATGACAGGTGCCAACGGAGGCCTTCTGGTGATAGCGGCCGACGACCCCTCCATGCACTCCTCGCAAAATGAACAGGACTCCCGTTTCTATGGCGATTTCGCCATCGTTCCCATCCTCGAACCCTCTACCCAGCAGGAGGCCTATGACATGGCCCGCTACGGTTTCGAGCTGTCAGAACGCTTTCATATCCCCGTGCTTGTGCGCCTTGTCACCCGCCTGAGCCATAGCCGCGCAACAGTCGAGGTCGAGACAGAACCCTCTGCCCAGAACGAACTCAGCGAACCGGCCAATGCACGCCAGTGGGTGCTCATGCCCGGAAACTCCCGCGTTCGTTACAAACAGCTTCTCGAAGACCTGAAGGGCTTCGAAGAGAGCTCTGAGACTTCACCCTTCAACCGCTTCATCGAGGGTGAGGACAAGTCTCTGGGCATCATCGTCAGCGGTCTGGCTTACAACTATCTGATGGAACTCTTCCCCAAGGGATGTCCCTTCCCCGTAGTGAAGATTTCTCAGTATCCGCTGCCGAAGAAGATGATCAAGAAGCTCTCAGACGAGTGTGAGAACCTTATGGTCATCGAAGAAGGCCAGCCCTTCATCGAGAAGAATGTTCGCGGCCTGCTTGACAACGGTCAGAAGGTCTATGGCAAGCTGAGCGGAGAACTGGTACGCACCGGTGAGCTGACCCCGGACGAGGTTCGTGAAGCCCTGCTGAAGATCAACCCCGGACTGACCGAACTGAAGAAAGAAGAAGGTCTCGCCGTTCCCCAGGTCACCGCTCCGCGTCCCCCGGCACTCTGTCAGGGTTGCGGCCACCGTGACGTCTATTCGGCCCTCAACGACGTCCTCAAAGAATATGAGAACCCCAAAGTGTTCGGAGACATAGGCTGCTACACCTTGGGATACCTCGCTCCGTTCAATGCCATCCATACCGTACTGGACATGGGAGCTTCAATCACAATGGCCAAGGGCGCATCTGACGCCGGCGTACATCCAGCGGTTGCCATCATCGGTGACTCCACTTTCACCCACTCAGGTATGACAGGCCTGCTTGACGCCATCAACGAGAACTCTCCCATCACGGTCATCATCTCTGACAACCTCACGACCGGTATGACCGGTGGCCAGGACTCTCAGGGTACCGGCAAGCTCGAGGACATCTGCCGCGCTCTCGGTTGCACTCACGTGCGCACCATCGACTCGCTGCCGAAGAATCACGACGAAATGATGAAGCTCTTCCGCGAAGAAATCGAATATCCCGGCACGTCCGTAATCGTTTCTCGTCGTGAATGTATCCAGACCGCTCGCCGGCATGCCAAAAAGAAATAACCTAACCACCTATCCAAGAAGTCTAAACACATGAAAACAGATATCATACTCGCCGGTGTGGGCGGTCAGGGTATTCTCTCGATTGCCACAATCCTCGGCGCCGCCGCCCTCAAGGAAGATCTATATATCAAACAGGCTGAGGTTCACGGAATGAGCCAGCGCGGCGGAGACGTACAGTCTAACCTGCGTATCAGCTCCGAGCCGATCCACTCCGACCTCATTCCGCTCCGCGGCGCAGACCTGATCGTGTCTCTCGAGCCCATGGAGGTTCTCCGCTATCTTCCCTATCTCTCGGACAACGGATGGATCGTGACCAGCACGGTGCCCTTCGTCAACATTCCGAACTATCCGGAAATGGAGAAAATCGAGGCCGAACTCAACAAGCACAAGAATGTCGTAGCGTTCGACATGGATGCCATCGCCAAGGAGGTGGCCTCGTTGCGCGCAAGCAACATGGTGCTTCTCGGAGCAGCCTCTCCCTTCATCGAAATCGAACCCGAGAAGATTGAGGAAGGTATCCGCATCATCTTCGGCCCGAAGGGAGAACAGATGGTGGAGACAAATATCGCAGCGTTCCGCGCAGGTCGTGAGAAAGCCCTCTCACTGACTGAAAAATAAAGCTAAGTGACTCTTAAGAATAAGGTGTCCTTATTCTTAAGAGTCGCTTAGCTTATAGG